>NZ_JAFIRA010000022.1 GCF_022848905.1 Thermostichus vulcanus str. 'Rupite' | reverse complement strand
CAACAACCGGATCAAGGTAATCAAGCGACAAGGGTATGGGTTTACCAACATTACTAACTTCAGAGCCAGATTATTAGCAGCTTTCTGGCCTTAGTAATCCTTGATCACCATAAGTCCAGGAGAGCCTAACCTTAATGATTGTAACCTTAATGATTGCTAACGGAGCGGAATGAACTCAGTGCGGCCGATGATCTGCTGACCGGCATCCGAGGTGGCGTAGTTGATGAAATCGGCCACCGCAGGACTGGTTTTCCGGGGTACGGCTAGGAATACACTGCGAGACAAAGGATAGCTTCCCCTTTGAATGGCCTCGCGGGTAGGCATCTGGCCATCAATCGGCACAATCCGCACGGTTTGCTGATTTTCCACTTGGTCTACCGTGCTGTAGGTAATGCCATCTTCTCCGAGAGCCCGCAGAAGCGGTGTGGTGACATCTTCACTGGCGGTGGTAAAGTTTGGCCCATCTGGGGCAAAAGGTAACCCCAGCAACACCAACTCTTGAAAAACACTGGCAGTCCCACTGTCACGGGCACGGTTGAGGACACGAATCGGGCGATCCGGGCCACCCACTTGGCTCCAGTTGGTGATGCGCCCTTGAAAGATATCCGCTAGCTGCTGCATCGTCAGGCCGCCTTTGTAGGGGTTATTCACCCCCACCGCTACCGCCAGAGCATCCTTGGCAATCGGGATCCCTTGTAAACCCGCTTGGACTTCAGTGGCATTGAGGGGGCGGGAAGTGGCAGCGATTTGAATCTGACCGTCCAGTAGGGCCCGCATACCAGCGTTGGACCCATTCGGCTTACCATCCGGGATCCCGTAGGCGATGGGAATGCTGGGATTTTGTTGGGTGTAGCCCGCTCGCAGGGCCAAGACGATGCGGATCATGGTGACACTGCCATCCATTTGGATTACCGCAGGGTTCGGTAAAGAGGTATCAAGATTAATGGGGCTACTTGGGGCATTTGGGGCTTGTGCTTGCGGCTGTTGGGTGGATGGAGGCGTGGGTGTTTGTGGAGAAACAGCCGGGATCCCAGCTTGGGTCGGGGTCGGACGATTGAGCCAAGTATTCAACAGGCCGGAACGATGGGCATACCAGCCGCCGCCCCCCAACAAACCCAGCAACAAGATATAGACAATAGGAGGTGGGCCGGAACGTTGTACGGTCATGGGATCCCCCTGGGTGAACGGCAATGTAGATCGCTTCCCCTTAGTTGTATCAATCCGGCTGCAGTAGGGTCATGATCTCCTCACACCAAGCCAGCCATGACTCTTCAGAGCGGATGCCCTTGCGTAGGGTGGCGTACTGAAAGCGGTATGGACGAGGCAAGGTTTGGGGATCCGAAAAATAGGTTGCTTCAATGCGGCGATAGATGGCTAGGCGTTCCAGGTGTTGTCCCCGCTGCTGTTCGAGTAGCGCTTTGAAAGCGGGCCAATCCACCAAATGTCCGGCAAAGGTTTTCACCAACAGTTCATCCCGAGTTGGAGAAGCTGCCCCCGGCTCCAGGATCCACTGACGCAGATAATTCAACCCCTTATCCGTAACACGGTAGATCTTTTTGTCGGGCCGGTGGGCTTGTCGGATTGCCTCTGACTGCAATAGGCCCAGATCTTCTAGCTTGCTGAGCTCCCGATAGATCTGCTGGTGGCTGGCCTGCCAGAAAAAACCAACGGAGCCGTCAAACCGTTTCATCAGGTCGTAGCCACTACAGGGCTCTTCCTGTAAAGCCGCCAAAATCGCATGAGTTAAGGCCAATGGGATCCTCTTGACATATTCAACAAGGTGTATATATAGTCTAGCTATGCACTCAGTTGCATAAATAAGTTGCCTAATAGAACCTTGTCGTTCGGATCGAGAGGATCTTTCCCGTGGGTCAGCTCACAATGCATGCAAGCTCTCGGTGGATTTGGGATCCCTTGGCTAGGTTGGGGATTGATGGCCAGGAATTGTGGGCCGCCTATTGCATGGCGGATCCGACAGAAGGGAGCAGTCACATTTGAGTAAGCCGATTTTTGCTTATCCGTTTGAGGAATATTGGCACTTGTTTTTAGAAGAAATTCGGCGAGAATTGGGGTTAATGAAATGAGTTTTTCTCTAAGTTATTCTCGAATGATGTCTGAGGGATCCCGCACACCAGGGCAACTTCATCCAGGAGGCACCATAAATGATTTTACCCCTCTAAAAGGACTCAAAAACATTGTCCCAACCATTGCCCAGCAGCTAGCGGAAGTCGGCATAGTCACCGTTAGGGATTTGAAATCGGTCGGCGTGGTCAATACCTACAAACGATTGAAAGCCCAAAATCCCGCCATAACCATTCCGATTTGCTACTATCTCTATGCTCTGCAAGGGGCTTTGGAGGGTGTACATTGGGATGATTTATCCCCAGAGGTTGCCCGTCTGTGGGCAGAAACAAGTTTAACAAATCTCAATGGGGATCCCTGATCAATCCCCGTTCATCAATGCTGAGAGTTGCACTATTGGATTGAAAATTGAGTTGAACCCTGAGAGTGATTATGACACAGTACTCACAAGCGGATGTGGAGCGAATCCTAACCCGTGCCCTTTCCCAACGTGCCCAAACAGAAACCTTTACGGCACAAGACCTTCAGGAAATGGCTTCTGAACTGGGAATTTCCCAAGATGTTTTGGAACAAGCCATTCATACTGAGCAACCCCTGGAGTCGACTTCAAAGCCTAAGCCTCTGTTGAATGAGAAGCACCGTAAACATCAAGCAAAAATTCGACAAACTGGGATCCAGTACTTGATGATCGGTGTTTTTTTGACCTTGATTAATCTGTTCACCGCAGGACGGATAACTTGGGCCGTTTTCCCCATTCTTGGCATGGGCTTAGGGTGGGGACTGAAAGCCACATCTTCGGTAGAGGAGCTGAAAATCGGGTGTAAAAAAGGGGAGGTTAGCTGCTAACGTAATCTGTTAATCCCTCTCGACTGAGCACTATGTTTCGGATCCCGGCCTTGCCCTATGACTATGAGGTTCCTAACCTGTCTCAGTTGGCTTTGGTCATCATCGATATGCAACGGGACTTTCTCGAACCCGGAGGGTTTGGAGAGATCTTAGGCAATGATGTTGCCCAACTGGGATCGATTGTGCCTACCTTGAAGGGGTTGCTGAACTTCTTTCGCCAAAACGGACTAACTGTCATCCACACCCTGGAATGCCATCAGCCAGATCTCTCTGATTGCCCCATCAGCAAACGCAAGCGCGGCAAAGGATCCCTGACAATTGGGGATGAAGGCCCCATGGGGCGGATCTTGATTCGAGGAGAAGCAGGCAACGCCATTATTCCAGATCTGGCCCCCATTGAGGGGGAGATTGTCATTCACAAGCCTGGCAAGGGGGCTTTCTACGCGACCGAACTGCAAGATAGTTTGCAGAAACGGGGGATCACCCATTTGTTCTTCACCGGAGTCACCACGGAAGTCTGTGTGCAAACCACCATGCGGGAAGCCAATGATCGGGGCTACGAATGTCTGATGGTGGAAGATTGCACCGCCAGTTATTTCCCACACTTTAAGCAATCTACCCTAGACATGGTTCGGGCGCAGGGAGGCATTGTCGGTTGGACGACCTCTGCTCAGGAAATCCAGAAGGCATTATCCCCAAATAATTAGACTCCGCTGCGTTCACTTGTAGAGCCACGTGTTACGATTCAATCCTGAAAGGGAGTAGTCGGGCGGTTTGCCGCACTCTGCATCGACATACTGGCTTCAATGGCCCGGTGCAGAAGACAGAACCCACTGAGTTTGGCGTTCTGGTGACGAGACTTTCACTAAGTTCACGCAGGAGTGAGCTTGGTGAGTCTGTCAGACTTCTCCGGCCCTTGCCCTGATGCGTGAACCCATTCTGCACAGGCAAGAGAGGTTGGAGATACAAAGATGTGGGCAGGTTTTCTGTCGAGTTTTTTGTTGGTCACGGTAGCGGAGTTTGGGGATAAGACTTTTTTTACCCCTCTGATTTTGGCCATGCGACATCCCCGCCGTTGGGTTTTTCTGGGGGCATGGGCAGCTTTAGCCATGATGACGGTGCTGGCGGTGGCGGTGGGCCAGTTGCTGTTCAGCCTGTTCCCGGCAGTTTGGGTACAGATTCTTGCAACGGGGGTATTTGTCGCTTTTGGACTGAAAATGCTCTGGCAAGCTTACAAAATGAGTCCCCAGCAGGAAATGGAAGAGGAGGAGGAAGCACTCAAGCTTGTGGAGCAAGCGGAAGAAAAAGGGGCGGGTCGAGGGGGGGCTTGGGCGATTGTTTCCGAAGCGTTTACCCTGACGGCTGTGGCGGAGCTAGGAGATAAGACCCAAGTGGCTACGCTTTCTCTGGCGGCGGCACACCCTGGTCTCAGTGTGTTGGCAGGGGCGACGATTGGGCATGGGTTGATGGTGGCATTGGCTGTAGTGGGAGGTCGATTTTTGGCAAATCACATTTCTGAACGGGCAGTCCATTGGATGGGCGGATCCCTGTTCCTGGGGTTTGCCCTGCTCACCGGCTGGGAGCTACTCAGTTAGCTCAAATAGCTCAAGGATCCCACCCTAGCCAAACTCCTGTTCGATAATGCGCCAACTGGCGGCGATCACTCCCGGTTCTAGGCTCAGTCGGCTGACGATCATTTCCAGGGACTGATCATCGCGGGTTTGGGTAACCATTTCCGCTTCCACCTTGACCAGATCGGGTTTCTCCTCCAAGTCTTCGCTGTAGAGTGCCCGCAACTTTAGATGGCTGGGAGCCAGGGCCTGTAGCAGTAAGGCGCGGATATGGGCTTCCTCCCGACTTTTGCAAGTAAAGGAGCACTCATAGACCAGCTCCAACTCGGTCCCTTTGAGGGGTTGCTGGTTAATACGGTAGCCCAGGGGCCGCAGGAGAATGTTGGAGATCAACACGGCCCCAGCGCCAATCGTCGCTTGCAGGATGTACCCTGAGCCCGAGAAGGCCCCCACGGCTGCAGCACACCAGATGGTTGCTGCCGTATTCAACCCACGAACACTGGCCCCCTCCTTAAGAATGACTCCCCCCGCTAGGAAACCGATACCCGATACCACCTGGGCGGCAATCCGAGTCGGGCTGCCTTCATCAGGGGTGAGAACCGAGAGCATGACAAATAGGGCTGCACCGGTTGCCACCAGGGTATTGGTACGCAAACCCGCCATGCGCTGCCGCCACTGCCGCTCCAGACCAATCACGGATCCCAGGGCAAAGGCAACTGCCAAACGCAAGGTGAAATCCATCCAAGTCATGCTCGTGTTCTCGTGAGGGAGGGGTGGGACTACTGCTCCTATACGGGTTGCCTCTGACAATGCCTGTGTCCCTAGCTGGACTCTTCTTCATGGCAAGGGTTCCTCAGAAGGATCATCCGGGATCCCTACGGCTACAGCCTCCTGCTCCAGGGCTTGCCAGAGGGTTTCCAACTGGCGGAAGGCCACTTCCGGGGCTAGCTTACCACCCGTTTCTAAAGCGCAGGTTATGCTGACCCGCTGAGCGAACTGCCGCAGCTGTGCCTGAAAGTAGGTTGTCGCCAGGGGTGATAGGGCTTTTAAGGTCATGGCACACCTCCTGATTTTTCTGGGGTTAACAACTGCATCTCAATTAAGAAAATTAAGAACAATTAAGAACTTAGATAGACAAACCACATCGACTTCCGTTCAGAACGCCCCTCAGAACTCCACATCAACGCCGACCAACCAGCCCACCAGCATGAAATACACCCAGAGGCCGGTGAAGTCCTTGATGGTGGTGATGAAGGGATCCGCTCCAGGGGCGTGGTCGAAGCCCAATTTCAACATCACCCAGGGCAGAATCGCCCCCAAGACAGCCCCCAAGGTAATCACCACCGCTAGAGCCAGCCCCACGGCCAAACCCAACTGCGGGATCCCGTTCGGTGCCCCCTGCCAGAAGTAGGCGATGATTCCAGCGACCGTCCCCAAAATGACACCCATAATGGCGCCGATGCTGCCTTCGCGGAGCAAGTAGGGGAAAAACTTCTGCACATCGATGTGGTTCCAGGCCAGGCCCCGGGCAAAAACGGTGGTCGATTGGGTGCCGACATTCCCGCCCATATCCATGACCAGAGGGATGAAAATAGCGGCTGCTGTGACGGCCTCCAGGACTTCTTCAAAGGTTTCGATCACACCCCCCACCAACATGCCGCCGATTAGGGTGACGATCAGAAACAAAATTCGCAGCCGAATCGCATACCAACGGGATCCCTTCACCAAGCGCTCACTCCAGACTTTGTCTCGACTGAGGAGATTCCCGACCCCTGCCTGGGCCAAGGCAGCATCTGTCGCTTCCTCCTGTACCAGATCGATCACATCGTCAAAGGTGATATCCCCTACCAAACGACCCTCGCTATCCACCACGGGCACAGCAGGCAAATCATGATCTTTGAGCACCTTGGCCGCTTGCAGATCCCGATCCGTGACCCGCACCACGCAGTCGGATCCCTCAAGCAGGGCGCGAATCGGCAGGTCAGGATCCACTTTGACCAGCCGCACCGTCCGTACCAAGCCCCGGTAGAAGCGTTGGTCATCCACCACGAAGATCACATCCAGCTCGTCATCCCCCAGTTGCGAGTCCCGCACACTGGCCAGCGCTGCTCCGACCGTGATGTTGTCGCGTACCGCTAAGTAGCGCAAGTTCATCAAGCGACCGGCACTGCGTTCTGGGTAGCCCAAGAGGATGTTGACTGCTTCTCGGGCCGCGGGGCTGAGGTTGGCGATCAATCGCTTGGTCACTTTGGCCGGCAACTCCTCAAACAGGCGTACCCGCCGGTCCGGGGGAAGCGCTTCGAGCAGCCGGATCACCTCCGGATTTTCCATGGTACGGATCAAATCCGCCTGCTCCTCGGCCCGCAGATATTCGAACACAGCAATGGCTTTGTCCTTTTCCAAGAGCCGAAAGGCCAATACTCGCTGCCGAGGGGAAATTTCCATCAGTTGTTGCACCAGCTCAGCAATAGGAGCACTGTTGGCTTCCCGCTTGGCCGCCTCTAGAGAGATGGGATTGAGCAGATCCCGAAGAATGTTTTGCCGCATGATGTACCTCCAATGGGTTGTTCGGGTTAGGATGAATGGGTTTGTCCTTTCACAAAAACGATCTCTCGCCGGGTAACGGCGAACAGAATGGAGCCCTATACTTTGGCTGAAGATTGAGGTGAAAAAGACGAAAAGAAGCCGAAGACTGCCAAGATGAACGGCAATCTTCACGCAAAAATGGGTCGCTGGCAGACCCCACAACAGGGAGGGCCAACGCAGATAAAGATGCGCAGAAAGGCTAGGGGTGGGGTTGAAAGCGAACAAACCAGTAACTGGTGATCCCACGGGATCCCCTCATGGCTTGTACCAAAACAAACAAGGTGCGCAGATAGAGAAAACTTCTCCTCCACAACACCCAAAGTCGCCCCAATTCTGAACAGAGTCAGGCCGCTCGGCCTTCATACACAACCCGTACAGGGAAGTCCCTGGGGGAGCTTTGCTCAGTCGCTAGGTTCATTGCTGACCGAGATGAACTCCCCAAGCCAAAAACTAACTTAGCAAGCTCATTAACCCGATCACCCAATGCCCCCAGCTAGAATTAGGGCAGACTAGGCCAGCAAATGGCCCGTCAGGGTCTTCATCCGAAAGGACAAATTCCTGTTCCGTAGCGCAAGGACTACTACCAGAAGTGTCCATTGTTGATCGTTTTCCTCGAAAGAGCTTTTACCAATACAAAGCCGGCAGACTCACTAAAGAATCTCCTCAGCCTTGTTTAGGATAATCCTGGGATGGGATCCCGTCAACCCATTTTTCCGCACAGATTTCTAGGAATGAGGAAGCCGACAACGGATCCCTTGTCAGTGGACATTCACGAGACATTCACGCGTGGGTGGTTTACGCCATTCCTGAATATTCTGATTCCCGGGCCGCCCGCACCAATAGTCCTGCCATCATCAGCCCCGCCAAAATGGAGCTGCCCCCGTGGCTAAACAGCGGTAAAGGGACACCAGTTGTCGGCAAGGCCCCCGTCACCACCCCGATATTGAGAAGCGATTGCCCCACCAAAAACACCACACAACCACAGGCCACCAGGCGAATCGGCAGCTCCTGACAGCGCAACATCACCCGTAGTCCCACCCCACTGTAGAGGGTGAGCAACCCCAGAAAGGAGAGGGATCCGACAAGGCCAAATTCCTCCGCAAACACGGAAAAAATAAAATCCGTATACTGGATGGGCAGGTAGAACAGCTTTTGTTGGGACAACCCATAGCCCTTGCCCCACAATCCCCCCGACCCAATCGCCAAAAGACTTTGCACCAGTTGGTAGCCATCCCCTTGCGCACTGGCCCAGGGATCCAAAAAAGCTAAGATCCGCCGCCGTTGGTACTCTTTGCTGAGGATACTCAGTGCCGCTGCTGCTGCCCCCAAGCCTGCCGTGCTGAAGAGGGTGAGCGCCGGGATCCCTGCCGTCCAGGCCATCATCCAGAGGGTGAGGCCACAAATGGCGGTGGTACCCAAATTGGGTTGGGTGAGAATACCCAACAAACCCACAGCGAAAATGCTCACCCAAACACAGCGGAACCAGAGGGGATGATAAAACCAGCGCCCAAATACCCAGGCGCCTTGCAGAACCAGCAGGGGTTTGAGAAATTCCGAGGGTTGGATGATCGGGATGACTTTCAAATCCAGCCAACGGCTTGCCTCCAATCGGGAAACCCCCAACCCAGGCACATGGGTGGCCCAAACCAAGCCAATCCCCAACAGGCAGAGGATCCCAGCCCAAGGGAACCACCGACGCAGCGGGATCTGCACCAAAGCCAGAAAACTGAACGCTCCCAAGCCTACCCAAATCAGTTGCCGCTTGAAAAAATACAGCCCATCTCCGGTGATTCTCTGGGCCACTGGGTAGGAGGCAGAAAACAGCATCGCCAATCCCAGCACAACCCAGATCAAGGTTAGCCAGCGCAGCAACCGGGCTTCAGGGTTCCAAGGACAGGGATCCCTGGAGGGCTTGGCAGCAGGTGCGGAAGTGGTCGCCACGGTGTTCAAAACTGCGGTACTGGTCAAAACTGGCGCAAGCAGGAGAGAACAAAACCGTAATCGGCTGGGTGGGATCCGTCAGGGTCCGTGCTAGGGATTGAGCCGATTCAAAAGCCCTAACCACCGCTACATCTAGGGTTTGCGCGATCTCAACGCCAGTATAGTGGATCCCTTCCAGAGCGGCTGCAAGGACCGGAGCAGCTTCTCCGATCAGCCATACCTGCGCCACTTTGGCTTGAATCAGCTTTAACCAGGCTTGAGCATCCCCCTGTTTGGCCTTGCCCCCGGCAATCAACAGGATCGGGGGATCCACCGCATTCAATCCAACCCAGGCAGCATCGTAGTTGGTGGCTTTGCTGTCGTTGACAAAGTAAATCGGGGTAGAGCCGACGTAAACCTGGGCAACACGCTCCAGGCGATGGGGCATCCCACCAAAAGAACGGATCGCCTGTTGAATGGCCCTGTTCGGGATCCCGGCTAGGTGGGCTGCTGCCGCTGCCATGAGCAGGTTTTGCAGATTGTGGCGACCGGGGCACCGTTCACCAAACGCCTCCAAGTGGGCCACAGGTTGCCCATCAATCCAAAGTTCCTCCCCGCGCAAATGGACCGGCGCCAGTGGATCCTGAATTGAGATCCAGTAGGTGTTGGCCCAATCCTGTCTGCGACCCAAAAGATAGGGATCCTCGCCATTCAACACCCGCCAAGTAACCCGATCCAGCAGACGGGCTTTGAAACTGGCATAGCGCTCGAGGGTGCCATGACGTTCTAGGTGATCCGGGGTGAAGGTTGTCCACACCCCAATGCGGGTCGGGCTGGAGCCGCTGCTGCTCATCAGGCTAGCGCTGGCCTCCAGTTGATAGCTGCTCAGCTCCGCCACGATCCAATCCGGTTGCAGCTCCCCCCGCAAGGTTTGCAAAGCCACCTGAGAAAGGGGTAGGCCAATGTTGCCACAGGGGATCCCCTTCAGTCCTGCTGCCTGAAACATTTCCGCAATCAGCGCGGTGGTGGTGCTTTTGCCATTGGTACCGGTAATGCCCACCCAGGGCAGACAGTCTAGACTTTGCCAGGCCAACTCCGCCTCACCGATAACCGCAATGCCCTGCTGGCGGGCCTGTTCCAACAGAGGATGATCCCAGGCGATGCCGGGACTGACCACCACCTGCTCTACGCCTGGGCCGAGCTGAAATGGCTCCCCCAACCGAACCGGGATCCCTTCCTGCTGCAATTCTTGCCGAATCTGTTGCAGCCGATCCGAGTTTTTTTCATCCCAGGCCAGAACCTCATGCCCCTGGGCCTGCAAGAGCCTGGCTGCTGCTAACCCCGCAATCCCCAACCCCAAGACTTGTTGTTGCACGCTTGTTTCTGCTGTATCTAGCGATTTTTAGATTTTTATTAAATGAATTGGGATCCCGTCTTATCTTACCGAAAGTCAGCTCCCCCGCCGGAAGGGGTAGGATCCTGTACCGACAGCACTGGGAGGGATGTGCCTTAATGGATGTGTTTTAGTTAGGAAATGAATGAACAGATCCCTAACGACTCACCTGCTTGAGAACTTCCGTGTCACAGCCTAGCCCACGCCGAGCCCTCACCGAAGGCCCGGTCGGATCCCAGCTGATTCGCCTGACCCTGCCGATGATTTGGGGCATTTTTGCCGTGATGGCGATTGAGCTGGCGGATGCTTACTTTGTCGGGCAACTGGGAACGCTGGAGCTGGCGGCTATGAGTTTCACCTTCCCGGTGACGATGGTGCTCAGCAACTTGGCGATTGGTTTGGGGGTAGGCGCTTCTTCGGTGATTGCCCGGGCGATTGGAGAAGGAAACCCGCAACGGGTGCAACGTCTGACCACCAATAGCTTGTTCCTGTCTTTGCTGATTGTGGTGGTGTGTGTTCTCTTCGGGTTTTTGACGTTGGATCCCTTGTTTACCGCGCTAGGGGCGGAGCCCGATATTTTGCCCCTGATCCGGGAGTACATGCACATTTGGTACCTGGGCATGGTGTTTTTGGTGGTGCCCATGGTGGGTAACACCGCGATCCGGGCCGCTGGCAACTCCGAGATTCCCAGCTTGATCATGACCTTGGCGGCCATCACCAATATTGGCCTGAACCCGTTGTTGATTTTTGGCTTGGGTGGGTTTCCCCGACTGGAATTGCAGGGAGCTGCTTTGGCGACGGTGGCAGCACGGGCCTTGAGCCTGGTTTTGGCCCTGCTCTTTTTGCATTTTCGCCAGCACATGCTGAGTCTATTTCTGCCCACTTGGGAAGATGTGCGGGGCTGTTGGTCAAGAATTTTGCACGTTGGGTTGCCTGCCGCTGGAACCAACATGGTGATCCCGATCTCAGCGGGGATCATCACCAGTTTGATGGCGGGGTTTGGCCCAGAGGCTGTGGCGGGGTTTGGGGTAGCTTCGCGGTTGGAGTTGCTCTCCCTGTCTGCTCTAGCAGCCCTCTCCACCAGTGTGGCTCCTTTTATCGGCCAAAATTGGGGGGCCAAACGGTATCAACGTGTTCAGGAGAGTTTGCGCCTGAGTTTTTTCTTTTGCCTGGGCTGGGGTATCTTGATGACGGTGCTGTTGGGGCTGGGATCCACGACCATTGCGGCCCAGTTTGATAGCAATCCTGAGGTGATTGAGGTCACAGCTTCCTATCTGCGCATTGTGCCCCTAAGCTATGCCGGGACTGGTCTGCTCCTGACGGTGAGTGCTGCCTTTAATGCCTTGGGGAAGCCTCTGGCGGCTGTGATCCTATCTCTGACCCGTATGTTTCTGGTTTACATCCCCCTGGCCTATGTGGGCAGCCAGTGGATAGGTGTGAATGGCGTTTTCTTGGCAGCCTGCATTGCCAATTGGGGAGTCGGCTTAGGGGCTGTCTGGTGGTCTCGGCGCAGTGAGCAGTTTCGACCACCGATCCTGGTGGAGCAGCCTTTGTCTGGATGAGAGAAGATAGGAAAACTGTTGAGACGGGATCCTGATGCCTGAGCCTTCCCGTTGGCCTGTTTGGGCTAAATTGAACAACTCTCAGCTGTTGCGCATTTTGCTGCTCTTGGCCTGTGCGTGGGCTTTGTCTCAGGTGCTGGCCTATTTCGAGTTGGTGATCACCATTTTTGTGATCGCTGCCATTTTGGCTTACTTGCTCAGTTACCCTGTCGGTTGGCTGACACGCTTTTTCTCCCATAATTTTTCGGTTTATCTGGTTACCTTTGTTACTGTCATTTTCTTGTCTAGCATGACGGCGGTGTTGGGCCTAACGTTGATTTCCCAGTTACCACAGCTTCAGGAGAGCATTGCCACGTTCTTGAATACCGTTTTTAATGCCATCGACCAGCTAGAACGTCTGCTAGGCAACTTCAATATCGAAATCGATATCCAGGAGTTTGAGCAGCAGATTAAGGATCAAACCTTAAACCTGCTGGGATCCGGAGTGTTGACTTTGCGCAGCTTGCTCCTGAGTTTGGTGAATTTGTTTTTAATTTTTATTGTTGCCTTTTTTATGTTGTTGGATGGAAAACGATTGTGGAGCCTATTCCTAAAGCCTTTTCCTGATGAGTGGCAAACCCGCATTACTGAAACAGTGCGGCGAAATTTCTTAGGTTTCTTTTGGGGGAGGGTTGTTCTCTCGTTTTTCTTCGCAATTTCCAGCTTTTTGGTTTTTCTAGTCCTTCAGATCCCCTCCGCCTTGACTTTATCGATGATCGCGGGTTTGTTCGATCTCATTCCAGGTATTGGGGCTACGATTGGTATTAGCCTGATCGCCCTGATCCTGTTGCCTCAAAGTGTGTGGCTCTCGATCCAGGTGTTGGTGGTTTGTATCTCTTTGCAGCAGGTGGAGGAAAACCTACTTTTGCCCCGCGTCATGCAGGGATCCCTGAATATCAGCCCTGTGGTGATGTTCTTTTCCCTATTTGTGGGCGGGACTCTGGCAGGGTTACTGGGGGTTTTCCTCGCGATCCCGGTAACGGGGGTATTGATCAATTTGCTTGAAATCGATGAGATGAAGGGGGATCCCAAACGGTGAAGCTGAAGCAATTCCAGGGTTAAACTGAAACCTGTAGCTGTAGCCGATCCAAAAGGGATCCCTTGCCATGCCTGACCTTCTCACCCCGCAAGTTAGCGATCGTATTTGCAAGCACATGAATGACGACCATGCTGATGCCGTGGTCCTCTATGCGCTGGTGTTTGGGCAGGTTCAGGGGGCTACTCAAGCTCGGATGCAAGCCATCGACTCTGAGGGCATGGATTTGTGGGTGCAGGGGGAAGGGGGAGAGCAAACCGTTCGGATCCCATTTGATCATCCCCTCAAGGATTCAGAAGATGCGCACCACACCCTGATCGAGATGGTGAAGCAGGCCCGCGCTCAGCTACGGAAGTAGAGGAAAAAACCATCCTCAACTGGCTTGTTGCAAGAGAGGATCCAACTGACCTTGGGCATCTAGATAGTAGAGATCATCACACCCGCCGATGTGCTGGTTGTCAATGAAAATCTGCGGCACAGAGCGGCGACCATTGGCCCGCTTAGCCATTTCCGCCCGTGCCACTTCGTCTCCATCAATGGCGTACTCTGTATATTTCACACCTTTGCGATCCAGAAGCTGCTTTGCTCGAATGCAAAAGGGACAGAAGCGCCAAGTGTAGATTTCAACAGCCATAGCAGGATCAAAGAATGCTTTTACACATCTTAACACTTTTACTGGACAGGGATCCCTGGGCTTGTTCAGTCAACCGTGCCTACTTGGCTTCTTTCCAGTTCTGACCGATTTGCAGATCGACCGTGAGGGGTACGGATAAAGGGAGGGATCCCTCCATTTCCGAACGGATCAGGGGCTGCAACTCCTGCCATTCAGAAGGCTCAACCTCAAAAACCAATTCATCGTGCACTTGCAGCAACAGCCGCGACTGAAACCTCTGGAGCTTCTCGTGCAGGCGCACCATCGCTACCTTGATGATGTCGGAGGCGGATCCCTGAATGGGGGCATTGACAGCGGCTCGCAACTCTGCCTGTTTGCGATAGCCCGTTAATCGAGACAAGTTGGGAAAGTAGCGGCGGCGGCCCAAAATCGTTTCCACATAACCATGCTCTTCCACAAAGGCTTCCGTAGAGCGCATATAGGTGAAAATTCCGGCGTAGCGTTCATTGAATCGTTGCAAAAATTGCTTCGCTTCCGCCAGAGAAACTCCAGCCGTACGGGCAAAGCGTTGTGCCCCCATGCCGTAGATCACCCCATAGTTAATGGTTTTGGCCAATCGCCGTTCTTCACTGGAAATTTCTGTCTTGTCTAGCAACAAACGAGCTGTGAGAATATGTACATCTTCTCCTGCTTGGAAACCCTGTACCAAGGTCGGTTCCTGACTCAGATGGGCCAGGATGCGCAGTTCAATTTGGGAATAGTCGGCAGTAGCCAATAGCCAACCCGCTTGAGGAATGAATGCCTGTCGAATCCGACGACTAAACTCGGTGCGGATGGGAATGTTTTGCAGGTTAGGATTGGAGGAACTAAGCCTGCCCGTCGCAGTCACGGTTTGATTAAAGTCTGTGTGGACTCTACCCGTATCGCTTCTCACAAGGGCAGGCAAGGCATCCACATAGGTGGATTTTAACTTGGATAGGGTGCGGTGTTGGAGGATGGTTGCAATTAGCGGATGATCTCCTTCTAGCTTTTCCAAAACGGAGGCATCTGTAGAATAGCCTGTGGCTGTTTTTCGAGTTTTCCGAACATCCAGCTTGAGTTTTTCAAACAGCAGGGATCCCAGTTGTTTGGGGGAATTGAGGTTGAAGGTTTCCCCAGCTTGGATATAAGCGGTGCTTTCTAGAGCTTCCAATTCTGCTTGCAATTCCTGAGAGAACTGACGGAGAAATTCTGTATCAACACGAATGCCCAGCCACTCCATTTCTTCTAGGATCAACGCCAGAGGTAACTCAACTTGGGTGAAGAGATCCCAAAGACGGGGATCGGTTTCTTGGAGTTTTGCGGTGAGTATGGGCACCAGTTGGTAGGCACAGTAGGCGTCGGATCCGCAGTATTCCGCCACTTGAGGGATGGCAACATCGGCGATGGATCCCTTTTTCCCAACCAAGTCTTGATAGCGGGTGGTGGGTAAATTCAGGTAAGTGGCAGCCAGATCCCCCAAGTTGTGGCTGGCTTCCGGATCCAAAACGTAGCTGGCCAACATCGGATCAAATTGGATCCCTTGCAGTCGGATCCCATGCGCCCGGAGGATGCTCACGTCATATTTGCAATTTTGTAAGCATTTGGGTCGTTGGGGATCCTCCCAGATGGGTTGGAGGGTTGATTTAACCAGTTCCCAATTCAGGTTGGTGCCACTGCTGTGGGCAATGGGCAAGTAGGCAATATCCTGTGCTGACCAGCAACAGCCAATACCCACCAATTGCGCATCTCGCGGATCCAAACTGGTGGTTTCTGTGTCCCAAGCTACGATTCCCTCACAAGCCAGCAAATCCTGAACCAATACAGCTAATTTTTCAGGCGTATCCACGATTCGCACTGCGGGTAAGGTGCTGGTGGGGGTTAAGGCAAAATCAAACCAAAGGGCTTCGTCATTGTCTACAACTTCTTCTGCAGCAATTGAGTTATCCCCTTCGCTGGGATCCCCTAATTCTGCTTGGATCCCGCCCAAAGAAGTCTGGATTTTACGAACTTGATGAATGAAACTCTGAAATTCCAATTTTTCCAAAAGAGGGATCAGCTCCTCTTGGTCAAACCCTGTAAGTTTCATGCTCTCCCAATCCAGGGGTAAAGGTACATCCACCTTGATTTTGGCCATAAACTGGGAATGCTGAGCCGCTTGCATCCCTTCCTGTAGGTATTGCTGAACTTTGCCCTTGATTTCAGGGAGATGGTTAAAAATCTCCGTCAGACTGCCATAGCGCTCCAGCAGTTCTACGGCTCGCTTGGGGCCGATCCCTTTCACTCCTGGAATATTGTCGGAAGAATCCCCACACAGAGCTTTGTAGTCCACCACCTGCCAGGGCCAGATCCCCAGTTTTTCTTTTACCTGCTCCGGGCCAAATTCACTAATGCGATCTTTGTTATTTAAGTGTAAAACCCGGACTTTCCCATCGTTGTCAATAAGCTGAAAAAGATCTTGATCCCCACTTAAAATTTGGACTTTATAGTCTTTGGCTGCTACTGTGCTGAGAGTGCCTAATATATCATCCGCCTCAAACCCTGGTGCCATCAAGATGGGGATCCGCAGCGCCGTCAACAACTGCTTCAGGTTTTCCACATCTTCAATAAATTCCGGTGGGGTTTCAAGACGACCGGCTTTGTAGGTGTCGTCGGCTTCGTGGCGGAAGGTGGGCTGGCGGGTATCAAAGGCAACGGCGACATGGGTCGGTGTCTGTTTGTCCAGCACCTCCAGTAACGATTTCAAAAAACCAAAGCTGACACTGGTGGGGATCCCGGTGGAGGTGCGCAACCCTCCCTCGCGGCTATGGGCAAAGGCGTAAAAGGAGCGATAGGCCAGCGAGTGCCCATCGACTAGCAACAGCGTTGGAGTTTGCAAAGCCATCAGCCGACACCTTGAGGGTGGATCCAGCCTATCGGATCCTGGAGGACTACTCCATCTCTGTCACCCATCAGCAGATTGATGGTTCAGCAAAGTGAAATAGCCTACCGTTCCGGTTTGAATCCGCTCAGGAGCCCAAAGCGCACCAAGCCACTGGCATAGCCGCGACGCATCAGGCCCAACCCCAGGGCTGCCCGGAGGGTACCCCAGCCACTCCGCAGTAAGCCCGGGATCCAGCGCCAATCAAGAGCAGAGGTGATCACCTCATCCCAAAAGGGAGCCACCCGTTCCGACCAATCGGTCTGGCGAATTTGCCCAAACCCCACCTGCTCAGCCAGGTGAACGTATTCCGACAGGCTGATCACGTAGGGCAAGCAGTAGACATCGTAGATTTTCTGCAAATGGCGTTGTTCCTGCGGACTCAGGGATCCCTCACGGTGGCACCAAGTAACCACCATCACCTGTCCACCCGGTTGCAACACCCGCCAACATTCCGCCAAAAATTGCCGCTTATCCGGCATGTGTTCGCCGCTTTCCAAAGACCACACCAGATCAAAAGTGTCGGACGCGAACGGCATGTGCAGAGCATCCGCCACCTGAAACTGCACCTGTGAGCTGAATCCAGCCGCCTTGGCCCGTTCCTGGGCCCGCTGGGCTTGGACAGGACTGAGGGTAATACCCGTTACTTGGGCACCGAAGCGTTGTGCCAAGACTAGGCTGCTGCCGCCAATGCCACAGCCGAGATCGAGAATCTGCTTGGGCGGCTGCGGATCCCCAATCTGGCCCCACTCGATCACCTTGTCGATGAGGGCTATTTGCGCCTGCCGCCGTCCTTTGCCCGCTTGCCCCGCTTCGTAATAGCCGTGGTGCATGTGCTCTCCCCACACCTGCTCCCACAGGCCCGAAGAAGCATCATAAAAGTTGCGAATGCGCTGGTTGAGGGCGGAGGTCATGGGTTGGCTCTTGGGAATGGGGTCTCAGGGGGATTCTCTTTGATCCTGCCATTGGAAAGTCCCATCAACCCTCGAAACTGGGACTAAGGTAGAAAAGGCAAGCCAATCGAAACGGAATCGAAATATTAGCAGTGGGATCCCTTGGCCAGATCAGAGTTTGACTTTGAACACCTCCTGTTTACCCCTGCCACACCGGCTGCGGATGCGGTGCCGCTGGTGTATGCCTTTCCCAATACCTATTCGGTGGGCATTACCAGTCTGGGCTATCAGGTGATCTGGAGCCTGCTGGCCAGCCGTGGGGATGTGGCCGTCAGCCGCCTGTTCACGGATGTATCCGAGTCTTTGCCCCAACAACCGGAGCTGTTTGGCTTTTCGCTGTCGTGGGAGCTGGATTATGTGAATATTCTCGCCCTGTTGGAACAGCATGGGATCCCGATTCAGGCGCAGGAACGGGGTGAGTCGGATCCGCTGATTTTTGGGGGCGGCCCTGTTTTAACCGCCAATCCAGAACCGTTTGCCGACTTCTTCGATGTCATCCTGTTGGGGGATGGGGAAGGATTGGTCGATGCCTTGATCCAGGCTTACCAACGGGTGCGGGGGGGATCCCGGACTCAAAAGTTACAGGCTCTGGCTCAGGTGCCGGGGATCTATGTGCCCAGCCTTTACGAACCCCATTATCAGGAACCAACCGGCCCTGTGGAGAGGATCCTTCCGAAGGAAGCAGGGATCCCGGATACGATCCGCAAACACACCTTTCGCGGCAATACCCTCTCGGTTTCCACGGTGGTCACTCCCAAAGCCGCCTGGGAAAACATCTACATGCTGGAGGTGGTGCGCAGTTGCCCGGAGATGTGCCGCTTTTGCTTAGCCAGTTACCTGACCTTGCCCTTTCGCGTGGCCGATGTAGAGGGGCACTTGCTGCCAGCATTGGAACGGGGGCTACAAGTAACGAACCGGATTGGCCTGTTGGGGGCTTCGGTTACCCAGCATCCGCAGTTCGAGGAGGTGTTGGAGTATTTGGCTCAAGATCGCTTGGCCCACGTTCGCCTCAGCCTGGCCTCGGTGCGGACGGGTACGGTGACCTCTCGCCTAGCCCAAGTCTTGTCCAGTCGGGGCAGCAAGTCCATTACGGTGGCGATTGAAAGTGGCTCAGAGCAGCTGCGGCAAATCATCCATAAAAAGCTCCACAACGAGGAGATCCTAGCGGCGGCAACCCATGCACAGGCGGGTGGGTTAGGGGGCATGAAGTTCTACGGCATGGTCGGGATCCCGGCAGAAACGCAAGCGGATTTGGAGCAAACCGTGGCCCTCTTCAAAGCGCTCAAGCAGGTTGCTCCCCGCCTGCGCTTCACCTTCGGTTGCAGTACCTTTGTCCCCAAGGCCCATACCCCCTTTCAGTGGTATGGCGTGGATCCGCAAGCGGAGAAAAAATTGCAGTTTTTCCAAAAACAGTTGCGCCCCCTTGGGATAGAGTTTCGCCCAGAAAGTTACAGTTGGTCGGTGATTCAAGCCTTGATCTCAAGGGGGGATCGCCGGGTAGGCAAAGTGTTGACCTTGGTGCGCAAGTTTGGGGAGTCTTTGGGGAGCTATAAACGGGCTTTTAAGGAACTCAAGGGGCAGCTTCCCCCTTTGGAATACTACGTTCACAGCGATTGGATCCCTGGGGATCCCTTGCCTTGGGATCACATTCAAGGCCCACTGTCCCCCGAACGGCTACAGCAACAAAGTGCTCTGCACCGCTGACGCGAACACCAACAGGCGTTGCCGGTTTAATCTTCACCTGAACGAAACCGCGTCAGTCCCTCACTTCTACGAGTGGGAGAAGTAGAGCGAGTGGTGTTTGAACTCCACCCCTTGCGGGGGCTGGAGCCATGCCTCACCGGTTAAGGAAAACGCACGGGTAGCGGTAATCTTGACCGGCACCAGGGATCCCTTCAGCTGTTCGGGATCCCCCTCAAAGAACACCAAGCGATTGCCACGGGTACGCCCCATTACTTGGCCCGGCTGTTTGGGGTTGGATCCCTCCACCAACACCTCTTGCACTTGACCCAAGAGGCGGGCATTGCGGGCAGCTGCCACTTCGGTCACCAAGCGGTTGAGCCGTTGCAGGCGATCGCTTTTTTCCTCTTCGGGAACTTGATCGGGCCAATCGGCAGCCGGAGTACCCGGACGCGGCGAGTAGGCCGCCGTATTGAGCTGGTCAAAACCAATCTCTTGCACCAGTTGCAGCGTTTCTTGAAACTGGGCTTCCGTCTCCCCCGGAAAGCCAACAATCGCATCGGCACTGATGGCCGCTTCCGGCATATATTGGCGGATTAAGTCGATGATCTGGCGGTACCGCTCGCGGGTGTAACCCCGCCGCATCCGTTTCAGAACTTCATTGTTTCCCGCTTGGAAGGGGATGTGGAAGTGTTCACACACCTTGGACAACTCAGCACAGGTGGCGATTAGCTCCTCAGTAAAGTAGCGGGGGTGGCTGGTGGCAAAGCGGATCCGTTGAATCCCCTCTACATCGTGTATGTAGCGCAGCAGCTGAGCCAAGTTGACTTTGGGATCCAAATCCCGCCCATAGGCATCAATGTTTTGCCCCAATAAAGTCACCTCACGGTAGCCCGCTTGGGCAACCTCTTCAATTTCGGCCCGGATCGCCTGCGGTTGGCGGGATTGCTCCAAACCCCGCACACTGGGCACAATGCAGTAGGTACAGCGCTCGTTGCAACCGTAGATCACATTCACCCAGGCGGTGACTTGACTGTCGCGGCGGGGCTTAGTAATGTCTTCCGGGATCTCGATTGGGTCGGTGGCCACCACCTGATGTCCGGCTTCCACCTGAGCCAGCAGATCCCCTAGCCGATTCACGTATTGTGGCCCCATCACCAAATCCAGTTCTGGCACCCGCCGCAGCAGTTTTTCCCCTTCCTGCTGAGCGACACAGCCGGCCACAATGAGCTTGATGGCCGGGTTTTGCCGTTTGCGCTGCGCTTGAATGCCCAGGTAGGAATACACCTTCTGTTCAGCGTTATCCCGGATGGTGCAGGTGTTGTAGAGAACCAAGTCCGCTTGCCGCTCATCGTCAGTGGCCACATAGCCCAGAGATTCTAGGATCCCGGCCATCCGTTCGCTATCGGCTCGGTTCATTTGACAGCCGAAGGTAATCGTGTGGTAGGTCGGAGCAGACATGCAGGAAAATGGGAACAGCCATTCTTGAGCTTAACTTATCCCCATAGCCTCAGGGATTCAGGGCCAACGGGTTATTCTAGGAGGGATCCCTGATGGGCAGAGTGCATGTTGCCGAAGCATCGACCCAAACAGCTTTCGCTAGGTCCCCTAGAATCGGAAATACTCGACATTTTGTGGGAGTTGGGCAGCGCCAGCACCCGCCAGATTCACGAGCAGATTTTGGCCGATCCGGATCGAGAACTGGCTTATGCCTCTGTGACCACAGTTTTGCAGCGCCTCAGCCAGAAGGGTTGGGTGAGTTGCGAGCGCCGTACCGATGCCGATGGGCGGAATTTGCCAATGTTGTGGCGGCCCCGGCTCTCCCGTCAAGAAGCCACCAGCCTCAGAGCCTTTACCCAGTTGCAAGAGTTTTTGGCGGTCGGGGATCCCGATACCGTCGCTGCTTTTGCCGATAGCCTGGATCAGGCCAGCGTGTCTCAGTTGCAGGCCATTGCCGAACGGTTGCGGGCAGCCCGTCAGGCCAGGAGGGATCCACAATGATCCATTTGGGGATGTTGCTGTTGGGGTTGGGCCTCAGTTGGCTGTGGCGAGCCCAGGTGCGCATCGATTCTCGCAGCACTTGGTCACAGCGCTGGCAGTGGGCTTGGATTCATTTTCTGGTGCCCCCTTTGTTTTTGGTGATGACGGCCCTGGCCTTGGCTTGGATGGGGCCGTGGGGGCAAATGGCAGGTACTGGCGGCTGGTTTTGCTATGGCTGTGCTCTAGCATTATTGGTGTTGGCGGCGGGCGTCGCTCTGCACTGGGTTTGGGAGTACGGACGCTCCTGTCGGCGAACCCGCCTACAAGCCCTGACTGAACTCAACTTGCAGGGATCTGAGGGATCCCCATCCCCAGCCTATGTTTTGGATCTGGAGGCCCCCTTTGCCGCTCAGGTGGGGGTATGGCGATCCCAGCTGGTGGTGAGTCGTGGCCTATTGCAACAATTGGATCAGGAACACTTGCAGGCGGTACTGGCCCATGAAGAAGCCCATCGTTATTACCGCGATACCCTGTGGATGTTTGGGTTGGGTTGGTTGCGGCGACTGACTCAGTGGCTACCTCATACTGAGGCCCTTTGGCAAGAATTGCTGACCTTGCGGGAGTTGCGGGCGGATCGCTGGGCGGCGCAACGGGTGGATCCCTTGGTGTTGGGAGAGGCCCTGTTGCAGGTGGTGGGCTATGGTGTCATCGAACCCTCGACAGCCGGGTGGGTAGGTTTTGCCCTGGAAGTGCAACCCGACTTCGGACAACGGCTGCAGGAACGCATCGATGCCCTATTACAGGAGGCCCCAGAGGAACCCTCACCCAGCTTGAGAATGGGGGGATGGGCCTGGTTCGGGTTGGCATTGCTTCCCTTGTTGGTGATCCCTTTTCATGTCTAGGTCTTTCTCTACAGTTCCCTGTAACTGCCCCTCACAACCCATAAAATCAGATTGGGAAGTCTCACCTTGAGCCAATAACACCCCCAGCAGCCAGTTCGCAGCCGTGGCACGGCGTGTCTTTTGAGGGGTAAGCTCATGAATTTTGTAGCCCGCAAAGCCTAACACCTCCTTGAGCAGTTGCTTGTTTTCCGGGGCGATGGAACGGGTCAGTTTCACGCTGTCGGGGCGGTTCTTGATAACGTGCGGGATCCCTTCCCCTTGCCAAGCAGGATCAGCCTCCGAGGGATCCCAGGTTTGGTGGGCTTTGTCATACCGAAAGCCCAGGGATTGCAGCACTAGGGCATTGACAGTGTCATCAGGCAACTCGCCGCTGAGAATGGCATCAATCGTCTCTTTGTTCAGAGAGGGAATGTTCATATTGATCCTATTGATCCTATTTGACCCTCAGGTGGGGAAAGGTTTTTTCAAATCCACTACGAGGCCAGGGTGGGACGAAACAACAACTCAATATAATTGCGATAATGGGTGAGTTGCTGCTTCATTTGCTGAGGTTCCTGCAAAACCCGGATCATAATAAAGGATCCCTCAAAAACAGACACCAATGCATCCGCCAGATCTTGAGCACTGACGGGTAGCCGAGGTGGATAAAGCGCCATCACCTCCTCAAATTTTCGACCCAATTTGTCTCGCCAACGCAGCAGCGCATGAGCAGAAAGGGTACGGATTTCAGCATCCAACCCCTCAAACTCATAGACATAAGAGGCATACAGACATCCTGCCCCTGGCTCAGAAATCTGCTCAGCTTCTTCGATAAACAGTCCCACCAAAATCAGTACCTGTTCCAAGGGATCCCGGCTGAGCTTTTCTGCCCGCTCCAGCTGACTATCCAAATGTGCGGCATCCTGATTGGCGTAGCGATCTACTAAAGCTTTCGCTAGTTCGATCTTACTCTTGAAGTGATAAAAAAAAGCTCCTTTGGTGATCCCAGCTTTTTCCAAAACCATATCAATGGAAGTGCCAGCCAGCCCATACCCCAGTACCAACTGATGAGCTGCATCCAAAATGGTGGTTTTGGTTTGAGCGCCATTTTTTGCCATCGGTCAATTTCTCGCTTTTGAGTTCGCCAATCAATAGTTTTTGAAAAGTCAGCTGCTGATTGACAACCTCACACCTGCAATTCAGAGCTTGGGGTGTCGGTCGGATTCGGGCAGAAACCATAACCCGCCCATTCAGGTCGCAGGAGCACTCCCAAACCCGATCGGGATCCCCTCAGTCCCACTCTACCATACAAACCATCTAGTCTGTTCAAGATGGGTCTTCTGCCGGAGAAGGCAACTACAGCCCAAAAAACCCTTCCACAGAGGAGCTAATGGACGCGATTTACATTTCTTTATCCAAAAGCCTTGATCTGACGAGAGGATCCCAGATACTATACAAACCAGTTGGTATAAACAACTTTCCACTCACCCCCTAGCCCTGTGCAACAGGATCCCTGCCCTCAATGGCCGTTCTGACGTGCATCACTATGGGTTTACGTGCTACCGACGTCCTCAGGAAACTTCCTACTTTTGCGGAAACTCGATGTGCTTCATAGCCATCAAGGTTCACCGCATCCTGTCCCAATTCATCCCAATAGGAGAGTCAACATGTCCGATACTCAAGTTGCTTTTGCCCAAGAGAAAGCAGACGCTTTTGCAGAACATGCTCTCACCGCACTCAATCATGCAGCTTTGATTTTAATGATGTCGGTTGGCCATCAGACGCAGCTATTCGACATTATGGGATCCCTGCCCAAATCCTCTAGCCAACAGATCGCAGATGCCGCCAACTTGCAGGAACGCTATGTCCGAGAATGGTTGAATGCGTTGGTAACCGCCCGAGTTGTCGAGTATGACAGCTTGGATCGCACCTATTTGCTACCCCCAGAACATGCCGCTTTTCTCACTCGTGCTGCTGGAGCTGCTAACTTTGCAACCTATGCCCAATATATTCCTGTCCTAGCCTCAGTTGAGGAGAAGATCATCACTTGTTTCCATCAAGGAGGGGGTGTTAACTACTCAGAATATGGCCGCTTTCATCAGGTTATGGCCGAAGATAGCAATCTGAATATTGTAGAAGCTCTTGAAGAGCATATTTTGCCTCTGATTCCGGAGGTTCAAACAGCTCTGCAACAGGGTATTGATGTATTGGATGTGGGATGTGGACGTGGCAAAGCCCTACTGAAAATGGCTCGTCTTTACCCCAACAGCCGTTTTAGGGGCTACGACTTAAACTCGGATGCAATTGAGTTTGCCAATGCTGAGGCCGAACGCGTGAATGCCACCAACGTTCGTTATGAGGTCCAGGACACCACTCAGTTCGATGAGCCAGAGTCCTATGACTTCATCACCACTTTTGATGCTGTTCATGATCAAGCAAGACCCGATCAAGTTCTGAAAAGGATCTACCGCGCGCTTCGCCCCGATGGAGTTTATCTGATGCAAGACATCCGAGCTACCACTCAGGTGGATGGCAATATGGAGCACCCGCTTGCGCCTTTTCTCTACACCATTTCCTGTATGCACTGCATGTCAGTGTCTTTGGCAGCAGGAGGAGTAGGCTTAGGAACCATGTGGGGACGGGAACAGGCCAAGCAACTTTTACAGGAGGCAGGGTTCACTTCGGTCATTCTCCATGAATTGCCCCACGACATCATGAATGATTACTATGTGATTCGGAAAAACTAAAGGTCTAGCCATGTGTCAGTTGTGCATGATTGGATCCCGACTCATCCAAAAAGCTGGGGCGGGATCCCTTTCTTCCGTAAAATCATTTACCCTTTACTCGGCCAAACCCCTGGTGGATAAAGAACAAGCCCCTCAAGAGAAATCCCCTTCTTCCTCATCTGGCTCCATTCCAAAGAGCTAGCCCCTCCCGAAGTCAGCCAGATTCCAGTCGATGGGATAAACAAGCCGAGTTGGTTGTCCTCTCAAGCCTTCCTCAAAGCCATTTGCAGGGGCAGTTGGGCCGCTGCCGCCGCATCCAACAACCACAGCAAGCGTCCTCTAGGATTCACGCCCTGGCAGGGCAAATGAGCCTCGGTGGTTAGCACCTCTTTCAAGATCGGGGCTTTGTTGGCTCCCGTGACCAAAAACACCACCTGTGTCGCTTGGTTGAGAACAGGGTAGGTCAAGGTCAAACGCGGCTCCCCATCTTTTTGACCCACCGTGACCCAGCGATCCTGCACCTGGAGAGCCTCTGTGCCCGGAAACAATGAGGCCGTATGGCCATCTTCCCCAATGCCTAGCAGAACCAAGTCCAGCTGCGGCCAATCTCCGCTGGATTCCTGACGGAATACCTGCTTGAGTTGAGCCTCGTACTGGCTGGCATCCTGGGCCGGATCCCCCGCCTGAGTGGGCATAGGCAACACTTGCTCTGCCGGGATCCCCACCCGTTCCAACAGGGCCTGCCGCACCATGCGGTAATTGCTATCCGGGTGATCCGGGGGAACGTAGCGCTCATCCCCCCAAATCAGCCAAATGTTCTGCCAAGGGATCCCGTCGGTTTCCGCCAAGGCGGCATACAGCTTCTTGGGGGTGCTTCCTCCCGCCAAGGCCACCATAAAACGACCCCGCTCTTGGATCGCTGTGGCCGCGAGCTGCTGCCAGATCTGGATGGCTCGCTGAATAAACGCGGATCCCTCTGGGAAGATCTCCAACTGGAACCCCTGCATAGCCCAACCCCTTGTCGTGGATCCCCGCCAGTGACCCTCCAGACTTTTTGGGGGACAACCCACCGACCCGCACCAATGTACCTGTAGAAGTCCCTGGGAGGAGAGAGGAATGAGAACTAGGAAGCCACCGCCAGCTCTTTCTCTTCCGCCCGAATTTTCTCATAGACCGAGCGCAGCTTCAGACCCACCAACACCTGAATCAATCCAGAGCCATTACGGGATCCCGGATATTCCGGGTGTTTGCGCAGCAGCTCCGTCAGCTCACCGTAGTAGTGGGTAGAAAGATTACTCAAATGATTCTCGATGTAGACCACTTCCTCCAGTTTGTCGAAGGTACCGTCGATCTCCAAAATCGAAACGGGATGGTCGAAATAGCTAGAAGGACCGTAGTGGAGTCGAATGCCAGGATAAGAGCAGGTCAGCTTCTTGCCGCAAGGGATCCAGTCGATCGTAGAGCCTTCGTCAAACAAATAGGCATGGTCAAAGTAGTTCACCCCTTCCCGTTGGATCAGCCGTACCCGCAATACCTTGTGCTCTGGATCTAGCTCCGGCAGCAGCTTAGTTGGCAAAACTTCGATCACCACATCGGCATACTGCTTCTGCACATCGATATAAGCTTCAAAATCGGGACGACGCGCCTCAATCGAGCGCAACACATCCTCGTAGGTGTGGCCCCGTTCCGCCATATCCCGTTGCACTTTCCAGGCCACTTTAATTTCAGGGGCCAAATCCAAATACACCTTGAAGTCCAGCAGCTCCCGTACCCGCTCATCGTACAGAGGGTGCAAACCTTCCAGCACGATGATGTGATTCGGCTCCACCAACTCCGGCGGGTCAATCAGGCCGGTCTCGTGGTTGTAAATCGGCTTCATCACGCTTTGGCCATTTTTCAGGGCCTTAGCCTGCTCGTACATCAGGTCGAAGTTGTTGGCGCGGGGATCCAGTGCCGTAATACCCTTCTCTTTGCGCTGATAGCGATCCAAGGAGTGGTAGTCGTCTAGACAGATTGTCGTAATCAGGTCCCGACCGAACAAATCCCCCAGCCGACGCAAAAACGTCGATTTACCGCAGCCAGAATCTCCGGCGACACCAATCATCACAACGCGATCAGGACTGCTTGCCATGAGAACTCCTTGGGGATGGGCAGGGCAAAAATGAGAAGAATCGCCAAAAAAGTTACGCTCTGTTACGGTTCTGCATGATACCAAACCAAGCCGTTACACCACAACCCACTTGCGGGCCAGAGGGGGAACTGCCCTAAGGAATAATTTAACAAAAAATGCATATTTTCTGCTGGCGGATTGGGTCAAGAGGGCTTTCTTCAGGATTCTCCCTCTCAGGATCGACAGATGGCGGCTGTCCTAGCCTCGTTCGTGCTGGCCTCTTTCAGATCCGTTGCGGCAAAGAGGCTGCTAAGGTGTTTGCTATGGAATTTCCTCCCAAAGCCAGGAGAAGATCGCAGTTATGGTTGCTAGCGCAGAAAAGCAAGAGATTGTTGTCAATCTGTACCGTCCCAACGCGCCCATGATCGGCCAATGTGTGGAGACCTACTCCATCGTGGGCGAAGGGGCACCCGGCTTGACCAAACATATCGTGCTGAGCTTGCCGGATCCCAGATACAAGTATCTCGAAGGCCAAAGCGTTGGCATTATCCCCCCTGGCGAAGATGCCAAAGGCAAACCCCACAAGCCTCGCCTCTACTCGATTGCCTCCACCCGATTTGGGGATGATGGCCAAGGGCGCACCGTTTCTCTGAGTGTAAAGCGGGCCGAGCATGTGGACAAAGACACCGGGGAACCCGGAGTTGGCGTCTGTTCTGGCTTCCTCACCGATCTGAAAGCGGGCGACGAAGTAATGATCACAGGGCCTTCCGGGAAAACGTTCCTGTTGCCCGAAGATGAGACTGCCAACCTAATCCTGATCGCCACTGGTACAGGTATTGCCCCTTTCCGCGCCTTTATCAAGCACCTGTTTGAGGAGGATCCCAACTACCAGGGCAACATTTGGTTGTTCTTCGGGGTACCCACCAGCTCCACTCTGCTCTACCAAGGGGATCTAGAAGCCTGGAAAGCTCAATATGGGGATCGCTTCCGGGTGGATTACGCCATTAGCCGCGAGCAGCAAACCGCCGATGGCAAAAAGATGTACGTGCAGAACCGCATGGCGGAATATGGGTCGGAGCTGTGGGAGATGCTGCAAAAGCCCAATACCTACACCTACATCTGTGGCCTCAAGGGCATGGAAGACGGTATCAATAGCTTCATGGCCCCTCTGGCAGAACAAGCCGGGCAGGACTGGAGCAAGTTCCAGAAGGAGCTGAAGAGAGCGGATAGATGGCACGAGGAGACTTATTAATAGACCTGTTGATCTTGCTTGATCTTGACTCAGGGATCCTCCTTTGATTGTTAACCCTTAATGTTGTGCCTTAGCTCCCTCATTTTGGGGGAGTTTTTTGGGCTTAAAGCTCTTGTCCATGGGGAAGCTGGATGGGCATTGAGGTGAGCCTGAGAATCCCCGCAAGGGCCGGGTGCAACCGTTACAATGCTTCTATCCCCTGCAGTAGGGATCCGGAGAGCCTTTTTCCACAGGAGTATTGAAAGTGGACGCGCGATACAACCCCCAAGCCATTGAAAGCAAGTGGCAAGCCTATTGGCGTGAAACGGGTCTGGATCGCACCCCAGAGCTGCAAGAGGGGATGCGCAAATTCTATGCCCTGTCGATGTTCCCTTACCCCAGCGGCAAGTTGCACATGGGGCATGTGCGCAACTATTCCATCACCGATGTGATCGCCCGCCACAAACGGATGCAGGGCTATGCGGTGTTGCACCCGATGGGGTGGGATGCCTTTGGGCTGCCCGCCGAAAATGCCGCCATCGACCGCGGGATCCCGCCCGCTAAGTGGACCTACGAGAATATTGCCCAGATGCGGGATCAGTTGCAGCGCCTCGGCCTCTCCTATGACTGGGAGCGCGAAGTCACCAGTTGCTCCCCCGACTATTACAAGTGGACGCAGTGGATCTTCTTGCAATTTTTGGCCGCCGGTCTGGCCTACCAAAAAGAAGCAGCGGTGAACTGGGATCCTGTTGATCAAACCGTGCTGGCCAACGAGCAAGTGGACGCCGAGGGCCGCTCCTGGCGTTCCGGGGCTCTGGTGGAAAAGCGGATGTTGAAGCAATGGTTTTTCAAAATCACCGACTACGCCGATCAGCTCTTGGCCGACTTAGAGAAGCTCTCCGGCTGGCCGGAGCGGGTGCGCACCATGCAGGAGAACTGGATCGGCCAGTCCGTTGGAGCCAAGGTGATTTTCAAAACCGAAGCAGGGGACGAGCTGCCCGTTTTCACCACCCGGCCCGACACCCTTTGGGGGGCCACCTTCATGGTGTTGTCGCCGGAGCATCCCCTGGTGGAGAGCCTCACGACCCCCGAGCAAGCCGCGGCTGTCCAAGCCTACCAAGCTCAAGCTGCCGCCAGAAGTGAGATCGATCGCACCGCCGAAGACCGGGAAAAAACCGGGGTGTGGACGGGATCCTATGCCATCAATCCGGTCAACCAAGAGCGGATCCCCATCTGGATTGCGGACTATGTGTTGATGGGCTATGGCACCGGCGCAATCATGGCTGTCCCCGCCCACGACCAACGGGACTTCGACTTTGCCCGCAAATTTGGTATCCCCATCAAGCTGGTGGTGCAGCCGCCGGATGGTTCGCTGACCTCAGCCGAGGATTTGGAAACCGCCTGGCCGGGGGAAGGGGTGATGATCCACTCCGGCCCTCTCAACGGGATCCCTGCCGGGAAAGGCCCCGGCCAAAGCGTGGAAAAAGCCATTGCTTGGTTGGAGGAGCAGGGTCTAGGAGAAAAGCAGATCAACTACCGCCTGCGGGACTGGCTAATCTCACGGCAACGCTACTGGGGTTGCCCGATCCCGGTGATTCACTGCCCGGAGTGCGGCATTGTACCCGTGCCAGAGGAGGATCTGCCAGTGCTTTTGCCGGAAGATGTCGAGTTGAGCGGTCGCGGTGGATCCCCCTTGGCCCAGATGGAGGAGTGGGTCAAAGTGAAGTGCCCCACCTGTGGTGGGGATGCCCGCCGGGAAACCGACACGATGGATACCTTCATTTGCTCCTCCTGGTATTTCCTCCGCTTCAGTGATGCCCGCAATGACCAGGCCATCTTCCGCAAGGACCAGGTGAATGGCTGGCTGCCCGTCGATCAATATGTGGGCGGCATTGAACACGCCATCTTGCACTTGCTCTACTCCCGCTTTTTCACCAAAGTGTTGCGGGATCGGGGGCTGCTGGATTTTGATGAGCCCTTCTCCCGCCTGCTCACCCAGGGCATGGTGCAGGGCCTCACCTATTTCAACCCCAACAAGGGGGGCAAAGACAAATGGATCCCTGCTGCCCTGGTGAAGGATCCCGAGGATCCCAGGGATCCGGAAACGGGTGAACCCTTGGAAGTCATCTACGCCACCATGTCCAAATCCAAGGGCAATGGGGTGGATCCCGAGGATGTGCTGGCCCACTACGGCGCCGATACCGCCCGCATGTTCATCCTATTCAAGGCTCCGCCCGAGAAAGATTTGGAATGGGATGATGCAGATGTGGAGGGTCAGTTTCGCTTTCTCAACCGCGTCTGGCGAATCGTTCATGACTTTGTGGAACAGCCCAACTTCCGGGATTTGCTCCAAGCTGAGATTACCCCCACCACCCTAAACAAACTGGAAAAAGATCTACGCCGCGCCGTACACACCGCCATCAAAGAAATTAGTGAGGATATTGAGGAGGGCTATCAGTTCAACACCGCCATTTCTGAGCTGATGAAGCTGAGCAATGCCCTCAATGAGGCAACCATTTTGGACTCACCGGTGTATGCCGACGGGATCCGCACCCTCGTTTTGTTGATGGCCCCCTTTGCCCCTCACATTGCCGAGGAATTGTGGCAGCAGCTAGGCGGTACGGACTCGGTGCACAAACAAACCTGGCCCAGTTACGATCCGGCGGCCTTGATCGCCGATACGGTCACAATTGTGATTCAGGTGAATGGCAAATTGCGCGGCAGTTTTGAAGCCCCTTCAGAGGTGACCCAAGAGGAACAGGAGAAGCTAGCTCTGACATCAGAAGTTGCCCAGAAATACTTGGATGGAGCGATGCCCAAAAAGGTGATCGTGGTACCCAAAAAATTGGTCAACTTTGTGGTTTAGTGATCTGGCAAAGCATCTACCTCAAGTTGGTAAAGATTGAGGTAGATGCTAACCTGACAACCCATTTGCATCAAATGTGAAATCGACTTGAAATCAGCTGATCATCCGTTCTGATTTTGGCGGCAACAGGCTACCATCAAACACCTGCTCAAGAGAGGGCTTAGTGGGCAAACCAAACCCATCCACCACTTGGGCAATGGAGGATTCCATACGAGAGGGCACCACATCTCCTAGACCAATTTCCCGCACTTCATCGGTTACGAACAATCGGGGCATCGCCAGGGTGAGGCGCAATTTCTCGATGGTGGTATCCAGTACCTGCCCATCGGCCTTGGCTTTATCCAAAAGGGCAAACATATTACGGTCGGTGTCGCGGATGGTATCTTGCCAGCCCTTCACATACCCATTCAAGAAGCCTTTCAGTTCTTCGGGTTTCTCCTGTAGCAATTCAACCCGAGTGATGATGGCATTTCCATACAAATCGAGGCCATAGTCATTGTAGAAGAAGGGAGTAATATCATTTAGGCTGACACCGCCCCGCACAAGATTGGGCATGGCCGAGGTCATAAAGCCGCTGATGGCATCCACCCGACCTTGAATGAGGAACGGCTCCCGCAGTTGTGGCTCCATGGTCAGCCATTCCACCGAGCCCGGATCAATGCCAACTTGCCTGGCAAACACAGGCCAGAGACGCCGCGGCGCATCCCCCGCCGGAGCTCCCAACCTCTTGCCGACGAGTTGGCTAGGTTCTGTAATACCCCTGCCTTCTAGCGTGTAGATGCCGAAGGGAGAGCGGTTGAAATGGACGTAAATGGCCACCAAAGGCACATCGGGGTTCTTGGCATTGAACTCGATCATGGAGTAGGGATCCCCCTCTCCCAAATCGTATTGACCTGCCGCAATCTTGGTGATGGAATCGGCAGACCCAAAGCCACGCTCGTAGGTTACCTCAACACCGTTATCGGCAAAGTACCCCTTCGTGATCGCAGTGACGAGGGGAGTGTCCATGGAGGAGGGCAGCCACGAGAGGGTGTACTTTAGCGGGGCCAGTCCTTGGGAAACAAGAACAGGGCCTCGGCTCTGGGCCTTAGCTTGTAAGCCGTACCCTCCAGCAGCAATAAGAGAGGCAGCCGCAGCAGCAGATTGAATGAATTGGCGACGCGACGATTTCGGGATTGACATATCGGTAAGCTCCACAGTACCTAGCTCAGGAGGGATCCGCACCGGAAATGCGGCAAAAAATGAGTCAACGATAACAAACAGTAAACTTAGCAGGGTGCAGCCAGACTTTTGTATTCAGGGATACCTTTGTGCAGTGAGAGAATGATCCTTCCTTGCAAGCCAGGGGATCCGATCCTTTAGGTTGAGGGATCCCGCTTGGGGGCAGAGAAATTTTCAAACCAGCCCTTACGCCAGAACCAGAAGATCTGTAGTCCACCCATGCAGACCATGGCCAGTAGGCAAAGTGGGTATCCCCAGTAGGCATCTAGCTCCGGCATATTCAAGGGGGAGCGCTCAGGGTTAAAGTTCATGCCGTAGACCCCAGCCACAAAAGTGAGGGGAATAAAAACGGAGGACACTACTGTCATGAGCGAAAATAGGCTGGAACGAATGGAAGTCACCCTAACTGAGACGCTGATGGAAGTCCGCAGCATGCAGGCTGGCATCTTTTCTTCCTCCATCCCCTTTTAACTTGTTCACTATGGCAACTCAACCCCAGTCCACCTCTCTGATTCGGTTTCTCACTGCTGCGGTCTCAGAAGCCATTCAACGGGCGGCAGAAGCCGGCCAACTGGGATCCCTGACTTGCGACCAAACCGTCCAAATCACACCGGTGATTCAGATTCCCAACGATACCCGCTACGGCGACTATGCCTGTCCAACCGCCCTGGGCATGAAGAAGCTCTGTGGTATGGCTCCGGCCCAAATAGCCGATATCCTCTGTAAGCATCTTGATTTACCCCACATCGAAACCAGCGTGGCGGGAGCCGGGTTCATCAATTTCCGCCTTAGGGATCCCTTTTTGGCCGAGCGCTTACAGGAATTACTCACGCTGGGAGGAGAGTTTGGCAAAACCCCCGCACCTCACCCGGAGCGCATCCTGCTGGAGTTTGTCTCCGCGAATCCGACGGGGCCTTTGCATGTGGGCCATGGGCGCTGGGCAGCTGTGGGTTCTACGTTGGCCAATCTGCTGCGCTGGACAGGGCATCAGGTGGAGCGGGAATTTTATATCAACGATGCCGGCAACCAAATGCAGATCTTGGGTAAGTCCTTGGCGGTGCGGGTGAAACAACTCCAGGGAGAAGCGATCCCATTGCCCGATGATGCCTATCGGGGGACTTATCTGATCGATGTGGCGCAGCGGCTGCTAGATCAAGTGAAAGCCGGGATCCGCTCCCTACCCACCACCTTGGAGGAATATACCGATTTTGCCTATGGAGAAATGCTCACTTGGCAAAAAGAGACCCTGCGGCAACTGAAAACGGAATTTGAACAATGGTTTAGCGAGCGCCGCCTACATACCCCCGATCCCGAGACGGGCCTCAGTGCCATTCAACAATCCTTGCAAGAGCTGCAAGCGTATGGCTTTCTCTACAGGGCCAAAGCGCCCCGCGGTGAGGAGCCCAAACCCGATGCTGAAGAAGCCCTCTATTTCAAGACCCAAGAGTTTGGGGATGACAAAGATCGGGTCGTGCAAAAGGCGGATGGATCCGTAACCTATCTGGCGGCAGATATTGCTTATCACCGAGACAAAGTACGGCGGGGGTATCAACGACTGATCAACATCCTCGGCTCCGATCACCATGGATATGTGGGCCGCTTGAATGCGGCGGTGGGAGCTTTTAGCTTGGATGTTAAGTTGGAGATTTTAATCGGTCAATTTGTCAAGTTATTTAAGACGGATCCAGAAACAGGTGAGAAAACCGAAGTGCGCATGTCCAAGCGCACCGGCAACTTTGTCTCCTTAAATGATCTGATTGAGGATCCTGAGATTGGAGTGGGAGCAGATGCTACCCGCTGGTTTTTGCTCAGCAATAGCATGGATAGCCCGATCAATTTCGACTTGGACTTGGCTGTCAAACAAACTTTCGATAACCCAGTGGTGTACGTCCACTACAGCCATGCCCGTTGTTGTACCCTGTTGCGGCGATTACAAGAAGAAGAAAAAGTAGAACTGAGCGAGAAGGTATCTCTAACCGAGCAAGCACGACTTCCCTACAAAGAACCGGAAGAACGCACCCTGTTGCTGCGCCTGCTGGCTTTGCCGGATGAATTAATTGCCGCTGCCGAAGAACGTGCTCCCCATAAAATCATTCGCTACACAGAAGCGGTTGCTACCGATTTCAATAAGTTTTACGACAACTGCCGCATTTTGCCGCTGTTGCAGGAGGATCCCGTTTTGGCACAGGCCCGAATTCAGTTGGTTCAGGCCACTCGCCAAGTTTTGTTTAACTTGCTCACGGGCATTCTCGGATTAAGCGCCCCCGAGTCGATGTAAGTCTCTCGGATTGAAGACCGTCAAGCTTCAGCCAAACCCTCCATTTGACTGAAAAATTGGGGATCCCGTTCTCGATGCTGAGGATGGGTTGAGCTGGAGGTCGAGCGCCACAGATGATCCAACTGCGCTGCCGGGATCGTTAGGTAGAGCACATCCCCTTCTTGCAAAGCCGTGATCAGCAATTCCCAGCCATGAATATGGCCTGTGGCCCGTTCAATGTAAAGGGGCACCAGATCCACCGCTGCCGCGAGCTCTTTAATTTGCCGGCCCAAAAAGCTATGGTTGCGGGTGACCAATGTGCCCAAAGCTACCCAAAGCTGGTTACCCACCAAACCATTGCCCAAAATTTTGCCCCCCAAAGCTGCCGCTGCAAAGGTCGGTGCCACCAACTCCGCTGGGCTGAGAACCGCCTCGAACTCAAACACCTGCTGCACCTGCCGAGCAAAGTCTGGATCGTGAGTGCGCACCACCACTGGGATACGCGGTGCCAACCCCTTCGCTGCTAAAGCCACTTGCAGGTTCACGGTATCGTTACTGGTGACGGCGATCAGGGCTTCTGCCTGTTGAATATGGGCCGCACTGAGGGTATCCGACAAACTGGCATCGGCAATGAACACCGGGATCCGTTGCTCCCGCGCACTACTCAAAAAGCGACACTCACTATCCCGCTCGATCACCACCACCTCATAGCCGCTGGACTGCAACTGGCTGGCAATATTGATGCCAATCCCCCCCAGGCCACAGATGATGAAATGGCCCCGCTGAGGCGCCCGCGCCACATCCCACACCTGCCGCAACCGGGATCCCAAGATGAAATCGTTGAGTAGGGCGTAGCAAATGCCGATAATGCCTGCCCCGACCAACATCATCACAGCTGTAAAGACTTTGATCCCCGCCGGAGCCGCTTCCGCTACTTCTTCTTTGCCCCCGGCTCCGGTGATCATCCCCACCGAAAAATACAAGGCATCCACAAACGAGGTATCCAGGTTCACCGCCAGATAGGTACAGGTAGCCAGGAAAATGGTGAGCAAGAGGGTCAGGGTCACCGCCAGGATCGGTTGGTCGTGGTGTTGCAGCCGTTGGATCCCTTTCCAGAGCTTGCGCAGGCGTTCTTGCCAGGGCCGACGACGAAACACCTGTGCGGGCTTATTGCCAACCAACAGCCGATCCCCCGGTTGCAAAACCCGTTCTTGAATCACCGCCGACACCAAATCGATGGGATCCCGAGTGGAGAGATAGTAGATTAGCATCCGCTCTCGGTTGTCCCAAAACTCGTTCATGCGTCGTCCACACCAGGGATGATCTGGCGTGATCACCTCCTCGTGAATCGGCCAGGTTTGGTCAAACAGTTGCAATTGCCCAATCGCTCGGCTCCCCAAGGCAGCAAAGGTGAAAATGGGGGCGGCCAAAGCGGCGACACTGAGGGTGAAATGATCCGGCAAAATCTGGTCCAGGTGTTCCCCCAGGTGGGCATCCAAAATGCGGTCAATAATGCGGATACGGGGGTTCAGGACTCGTGCCTGGGTGAGAATGGCCAAGTTTAGCGTGTGATCCGCCCCCGCTAGCACCAGTGTATGGGCCCGCTGAATACCGGCGGCAATCAAGGTTTCTGCCCGTCGCGGATCCCCAATTACGATATTACTCTCGCCTTCGATGGGCACATCGCTAATGCCTCGCACCAGGGATCCCTGTGCCCCCTGCTGCTGCAAAAGCCGAAAAATGTTCAAACCGGTGCGGCCCAATCCACACACAAGAATTAAGGGATTCATAAGCCGATATGCTGTGAAACCACCCGTAGCCCAGTCTGCTTCTGCCATGCCATGTGCTCTCTTGCCCTGCCAACGTCTTCTGGACGGATCCCATCGGTTATCTTCTGGGATGAGGTGGGTTCCTTCCGGTAGCAGGGATCACGATGAAACAAAGGTTAAAGGTGTTCTCCCTTTTTGATCAACGGCAGTTGTATCCCAGCCAACGGTAGAAGATCCCAAGCCCCGCTAAAGTGCGATCCTGTCGTGATTCGGGATCCCTTATGCCCAAGGTTGCCATTGCCCCAGCCGGTTATCCGGCCATTGCTCCCTATTCTCCGGGGGTGAAGGTGGGAAACACCCTCTATATCTCCGGTACCTTGGCTCTAGATCCGGAGGGCAAAACCGTGGGATCCGACATTAGCGCCCAAACTCGCCTGGTGATGGAGCTGATCAAAAGCGTGGTCACGGAAGCGGGTGGAACCATGGAGGACATCGCCTTTTGCAATATTTTCTTGACCGACTACGCCAACTATCCGGGCATGAACGCCGTCTATAAGGAGTATTTCCCAGGGGTATTGCCGGCCCGGTTCGTGGTGAAAGCAGACCTGGTGCGCCCGGATTTGCTGGTGGAAATTGCTGCTATTGCCCACATCGATGCCTGATCGATGCCCGATATGTGAACCCAGTTGGAGCTTTGCCATGCCCACCCCGATTGTGATCCCCAGCCGACCGGATCCCGTCACCTTCGACCTGGAAGAGACTGCCCTGATTGTGGTGGATATGCAAAATGCCTACGCCAGTAAGGGCGGCTATGTAGATATTTTGGGCAGTGACCTCAGCGAGGCTCCCGCAGTCATTGAGGTGATCCGTCGGGTATTGGCGGCTGTTCGCCCCCTGAAGCTACCGATCATCTTTACCCAAAATGGCTGGGATCCCCAACTTCAAGAGGCGGGCGGGCCGGGATCCCCCAATTGGTACAAATCCAACGCCCTGAAGCTGATGCGTCAGCAACCGCAATTGTCTGGGCAGCTATTGATTAAGGGCACCTGGGACTACGATTTTGTCGAAGCCCTAAGACCCCAACCTGGGGATATCATCCTCCAGAAAACTCGCTATAGCGCCTTTGCGGGCACCGACTTCGACATGCTGCTGCGGCAACGGGGGATCCGCAATCTGATCTTTACGGGTATTGCCACCAATGTCTGTGTGGAATCGACTCTGCGGGAGGCTTTTCACCGCGAGTACTTCTGCTTGCTGCTGTCGGACTCGACAACACAAGTGGGGCCACCCCTTCTCAAGGAGACGGCCTTGACCAATGTTGAGAAGTTTTTCGGCTGGGTATGCAGCAGTGAAGACTTTCTCAGTGCCCTGCGAGTTTCGCTGCCAGAAGCGGTGGGTATTCAGGGCTAGAGAGATATCCCCCTTGTCTGCTATGGATCCTGCCCTTAATCCAAGGTCACCCGGGCAAACGAAACCAAGGACGCAGCCGGATCCCGAGTAGGGTTCCCAATAGAGCAAAGCCGATCCACAACCAGCCGTGCCAACTGGTGGAGGCAATGCCACTGAAGTAAGCCCCTACATTACAGCCAAAAGCCATCCGCGCCCCAAAGCCCATCAGGATCCCGCCCAACAATGCACCGATAACCCCCAAGCGGGAGGGCGGTTTGCGCACCCCCATCCGTCCTGCCAAAGTGGCCGCCAAAGCGGAGCCGAGGATAATGCCCAGGTTCATCACAGACGTAATGTCTGCAAACACATTTTGTTGCAGAGCCTCAGCTGGAAATCCCTGACTCCAGAAGGTGGTTGAACGGGGATCCCAACCCAAAGCCTGGGCCAATTTCGCCGTCCAGAGGGTAAAACCCCAGGTCACGCCCCAGGGCCGACCGGCAATCCACAGGGTGAGGGTATTCAAAATTGCCAGCACCACACCGCCCACCACCAAAGGCCAGGGGCCGTAGATCCACTGTTGCCAGCGGGGTAACGAAGCCTCTAGGCTAAATTCTGCTTCGGGCAGGGATCCCGTTTCAGTAGTGGGCGCAGTTTGCCGTTTCCACTGCCAGAGAGCCCAAGCAATCCCTGCCAACAGCAGCAGTTGCACCCACAACCCCGGTAACCCCCAATCCCCCAAAAACGAGTGGGGCTGTAAACGAGGCCAACCGCTCCACCAGCCATCCAGCAAAGAAGCCCAAAAAGAGCCGAGACAAAAGCTAATTAAGGTAAAGAGCATCATGCTGCTGCCAGCCCCAATCGTGTAGAGGGTGCCACAGGCGCAGCCACTGCCCAACTGCATACCAACCCCAAATAGGAAAGCACCCACCGCTCCCTGTAACCCCACCGGAGCCACTGCCCCCTGGGCAGATCGGGTCAACAAAAAAGGCGCAAACAACAGCGAGGCCAGCGCCAACATCAGCAGCTGCGCCAAAACGCCCTGGATCTGTCCGCTCACAATCAGCTTGCGGTAAGAAGAAGCAAAACCAAAACTGGAGTGATAGAGGGTGAGGCCAAACAGACAGCCAATCGCAAAGAGACTGCCCTGTCGCCAGGTATAGAAAGAGGCTAAGCCCAAACTCAAAGCCACCATCACGCTCAGCAACAGCATCACACCGCGTCGCTGAGGCCGGGGCTGAGAAGAACGCTCTGGGGATCCCAGTTGTAGAGAAACCATGGTTGCCAACTTACATGCAAAAGAAATGCAAAAGGGGGGTACAGGATCAAAAAAGCGCCACCTGTTCTAGCTTCCTCGATACCTCTGAGAAGAGGCTGAGAAACCCAAAACCGGGTTAGCCGAATAGGTTACGCCAGAGTCGTTGCAGCCAATTGCCCTGCTCCTTGCGCGTCAGGGGGACAGAATCCCTGCTTTCAGAGGCCGAATCCTCGGAGAGGGAGGGAGCCTCCAAACCGGGATCCAGATCGCTGGGGTCAGGTGTGACGGTAGGGAGGGGGCGATACTCTTGGGTGCTGTAGTCGGGAATGTAGCTACAACTGGCTTGTGCCGGGATCCCCCAACCCAGGGTCAGTCCTAGTCCCAACAGGCCCACCCAAACCCATCTCGTCAGCGATTGTGTCCGCATTTCACCTCCGCTATCATCACAACCTTTCGAAGCAAAACCAAGCCGAAGGGATCCCCTCAGCTTGGCTGCATGACTGGATTCACTGGATTCAGCTTAGATCGTTGATTGTTTCGATCCATAAGCTCAGTGAGGCCAGTGCCCTAAGCCCCAGGCCCGGTTTCCACAGGCAAGCCGGACTGTTGATATTCCGTCCAGGATCCCTCATAAACCCGCACATTCGGGTAGCCGAGCTGATACTTCAGCACCGCGTATTGCAGAGTCGCTTCCCGTCCGGTGGAGCAGGTGACAATGATTTGGTCTTCTTTTTTCACGCCCCGTTCATCCAAAAGGGCTTGAATTTCCGCGAGTGGCTTGAGCTGGTGGAAGTTCTCTTCGCCGATGGTGAAGGTGGGCCAGGGAATGTTTTTAGCGCCGGGAATGTGGCCGTTGCGAGCCCAGATATCCACATCACCCGCAAACAAATCCGCCGGGCGCGGATCCACAAAGGTCACCCCTGCTTTGCCGATTAAATTTTTTACCTCTTCCAAGGTGACCCGCAGGGAGGGATCATCCTTCAGGGTAAAACGTCCCGGCTCGTAAGCAGGGAACTCCTTGGTCACCGGCAAGCCTGCCGCCTGATAGCCCTTAAAGCCACCATTCAACACCGCCGCCCCTGGGTGTCCAGCCCGTTCCAACAAGTAAGCCACCATTGTTGCCCCCAAGACATCATTGCCATCGGAGTAAATCAGCACCTGGCTATCGTCCGTCACCCCCACCTGCTGGAAAAGGCTTTGCAGTTTGTCATTGGGCCAATACTGCACTGGCAACTTGCCATCGGGGCCGCGGAAGGCGTTGTCGGGAATGTGAACCGCCCCGGGAATATGGCCACTGAAATAGGCGAAAGGTGCAATCCGCACATCCAAAATGCGCAGGTTGGCATCCTCGGCGTGAGCACTGACCCAGTCGGGGGAAACAAACTGGATCCCTACCCCGCTGGCGGCTTTGGCAGGTTGAGCAGGAGCATGAGTTAGAGACAGACCCAGCAGAGCCACAGGGAGAACCAAGAGTACCGCCTGAAGCTGGCGTAGGTGACGGGTCACCCAGGAGCGCACCGATCGCGTAGCGGTGCGCAGCATTGAAGAGAAAGACATCAGAACCAACCTCGCAAACGCATCACAGACAAACCAACAGACAGCAGAGCAAAGACCGAAAGGATAGCTGTTGCCCCAGTCCAGGGATCCCATACAGAGCCTCTGGAACGGGGGAGGGAACAGACCGAGATGAAGCCCAAGCAGATGGCCGAGCAGCAGGGATTCGGGCAGACATAGGCATTTGCATTTGAGCCTCTATTCTACGGTAAATCTGTCGGCTTTTAGAGTTTAGTGCTCGCAGTGTACATCGGTCTTGCGACGAAGGCAAGCTGCATGTAACAGAACTGCAACAGCATTGAGATGCGTTTCCAATTCACATTCAATTTTCGCCGAACAGTAGCCACCCGAGTCAGGTCATAGGTGGGCGAGCTATTGGGCTAGAATCGGGGCTCTGATACTCTCCTGGTGATGCGGATCCCTGCGGCTTTGACTAGCCTGGCCACCCCCGATTTGCCCCGCCTCTGTCACTTTTATCAGTCTTTGCTGGGGATCCCGCCGCAGGTTCAATTGCCCACGTCAGGGGATCCGGTCTATGTGGAGTTTCGGCTACCGGGATTGCGGTTGGGCCTGTATCGCAGTCATCATCCGGATTTTGTGGGCCAGGCGGGAGCTGTGAGTCTATGTTTGCAGGTGGAGGATCTCCAGGGATCCCTGTCGGAAATCCAAGCGCTGCTAGAAGACCATCGGATTGCTGTTTCTCCGATTCGGCAGGACTTTCACGGGCAGGAGGTGGATTTTGTGGATCCCGAGGGTAACCGCATTGTGTTGCACCAACCGTCCCCGGCCTTCTGGCAGGCTATGGATTGGGATCCCCAGGACTGAGTTGGGATTCAATCTGCCAAAGATAGATGGTGTAGGTGTTGATCACATCCGATACGGTGGTGGTGGCGGTCGGGATCCAATCCCCCATATCAAACGAATGGGTAACCAGACGAGCGCCAGCCTGTAATTCCGAGCGGAGTTTGTCTCGAATCAATAGGTTGGAGCGGGGCAGCAGATAACAACTCACCACGGTCGCTGGGGCTAGATCCAAGGTGAGCAGATCCTGTTGAAGAAAGTTCACCCGATCCTGTACCCCTGCTGCCTGGGCCTGTTGCTCAGCCTCGAGAATCCGCTCCGGGTCGATATCGACTCCTACCCCCCGCGTCCCGAACCGTTGGGCCGCCCGTATCAGCACCCGACCATCCCCACAGCCCAAGTCGTAGAGGGTATCTTCACTTCCCACCTGAGCCAGATCTAACATGGCATCAATGACCACCGGTAAAGTGCGCACATAGGGAGCCAAGCTAATGGTGGAGGAGTTGGGATCGGGGAAGGGATCCCTGCGGTTGGAGTTCTGCCCAACTTTAGGTTTGAAGCCACGGGGTGTCATAGAAAGTAACCCAATAACGTCTGTATCCCATCTGTATCTCAGCTTCACAGTTTTGAACATTTCAAGCTGCTTTTTAACTTTACTTCAAGTGCTATGCTAGGGCTGTTATCCTGGTCACACCCTTTGTTGGCCAGATAACGTAGATAACGAATGGATGCAATCTGGTGATCTTTCTTATTTTTAATGTCTTATGGCTCTTTTGAATCGCGCCCTCAGCTATGCCCAAAACAACAGCGAGATGCTGCTTCAGGCTCTTGTTCAACACCTACAATTGGTAGCCGTGCCTCTGGTCATTGGTCTGATTTTTGGGTTGCCTTTGGGCTTTTTCAGTTCTCGGTCACAGGCGTTTTCATTAGTGGTCATCAATGGCTTTAATGGCCTCAGAGTGATCCCTAGCTTAGCAATTTTATTTTTGGCGATCCCTTATTTTGGTCTTAGTTTTCGCTCTGCCGTGATTGCCCTAACCGCTTTGGTCATGCCCCCCATTTTGATCAGCACCGATGTTGCATTTCGGGGGATTGAGCCAGCCATTCGAGAAGCAGCTTTCGGGATGGGCATGACCTCTGGTCAAGTCTTGCGGCAAATTGAAATTCCTCTCGCATTACCCGTGGTCTTAGCTGGCATTAAAACCGCCACGATTGAGGTCATCGCCAGTGCCACCTTGGCCGCATTCATTGGTGCGGGGGGGTTAGGAACTTTTATCACATTAGGGTTTGCCCTCTACGATAACGCTATCCTTCTGGTGGGAGCGATCCCAGTGGCTCTGCTAGCCATTGTGGCGGAGGTGAGTCTTAGCTCTTTGCAACGCGCTTTGCAGCCCCCGCAAGCTTAATTTTTCTGCACCTGCTTGCTCGACTTGCCTAACGATGAAATTCTTACCTCAGCCTTCTGCTTCCGCCTCTAGACGCATTCCCTTACGGGCTGCCCTGCTGCTACCGATGCTGCTGGCGGTGGGCGTAGGTGTAGGCGGCGTGGGGTATCTTTCTTGGCGGTCTGGACGGCAAACAGCGCTACAACTGGCCCAACAGGTTAACCGTGCGGTCAATGACCGCATTGAAGACACCTTGAAGGGCTATTTGCGGGCACCGGTTCAAATCAATCACATGAATCGGGACGCAGTGCGCTGGGGACTTTTGCCTAATCTGCTCAGTCTAAGTTCTACCGATCTCCTTTTTTTAGAAGATTACTTCGCTCAACAACTACAGCGCTTTCCTGAAGTGGATTATCTCGGTTTTGTGTCCGCCGGTGGTGGCTTTGTCATGGCGCATCGCCTTCAGGATCAAACGATTTGGGTTTACCACACGGAAGGAGCTTTACCAGGGGAAGTGCGAGGGCGGGAATTGGATCCCAAAACTGGGGATCCCACCGGCAATACTCGCACGTTGGGCTTCTCAGATGTACGACAACAACCTTGGTTCGCTGAGATTGTCCAGACAGAGGGCATGGCTCGCAGTCAGGTTGTCAGTCGTTTTTTTTCTGAACCCCAGCTTTTAATTCTGACGGGGTTACCCTTAACCGGCGAAAACGGCACCCTGTACGGGAGTTTGGCTGCTGCTACTTCCGTTGACAATCTGCAAGCCCTTCTGGATACTCTGGATCAAAACAATCCTGGTACGAGTTTTTTATTGAATTCACGAGGGCAGGTGCTTGCGGACAATGGAGCCAGCTTGATTGCTGAACAGGAGGATCTAGAAAGCAGGCACCCGATTTTACAGGTGGTTATTCCAGTTCTTGAGAAGCAGTTTGGATCGTTGTCAGCGGTCACTTCTGAGGCGTTCTTCCGCTTACCTGTTCAGGGACAAACCCATTTAATTGAGGTGGAACCAATACCCGATGAATGGGGCCCAACCTTTTACTTGGTACGCGGGATCCCAGAATCAGACATTTTGGGAGAAGTCAACCGCTCTGCTCAACAGGCTGGACTGCTTGGGGGTGGGATCCTATTGGGCTTGTTGGGGATAGGCATGGGTTTAACCGAATGGCTCGCCCGCCCGATTCGCCGTCTCAAACAAACTGCCGAAGAATTTATCCCGGATGGATCCCATCCCTGGCCCCGGATGGATCCCGGCCCGATTCAGGAGGTGCAAACGCTCGCCTCTGCTTGGCAGCGGATGGCAACCGCCCACCAAGAGGTGCTGCATCGTTTACGGCAACAGCAACAGGAATATCAAAACGTCGTAGAACAGCAGTCGGAACTGATTTGCCGCTATGACCTCGATACCCGTCTTCGATTTTGTAATGAAGCCTATTTGCGCTTTTTTGGTTTGGAGCGGGATAAAGTACTGGGGAAGCCTTGGATCGATGCTCTACCCGAAGCAGAACGGGATCCCCTCTTAGCAGAATTGGCCGCCCTCAACCCCACCCAGCCCACCCGCACTACCGAACGCACCTATCTCAACTCAGAAGGGCAAAAGCGATACGTAAACTGGGTTGATCAGGGCATTTTTGACGAGCGGGGACAATTGGTAGAAATTCTTTCGGTTGGACGAGATATCACTGAAAAGAAAGTGGCGGATTTGGCTCTCCAAGAGAGCGAAGAACGCTTCCGCACTTTAATTGAAGATCTCAATGTCGGGGTTCTGCTGCAGGGCAGACAAGCCGAAATGCTGTTGTGCAACCCCAAAGCTCTGGAATTGTTGGACTTGACCGAGGAGCAATTGCTAGGACGTTCTTCTTTTGATCCCGAATGGAATGTGATTCATGAGGATGGATCACCCTTCCCGGGGCCGGAGCACCCTGTACCCAGAGCCATTGCTACCGGCCAACCGGTGCGGGATGTGGTGATGGGAGTCTATCGACCGCGTTTGCAGGATCGGGTCTGGTTGTTGGTGAATGCGGAGCCAAGGCTGGATGAACAGGGACAAGTCTGGCAAGTGATCTGCACGTTCACCGATATCACCCTGCGCATACAAGCGGAAGAAGCTCTGAAACGAGCCGAACAGACGCTGCGCCTACAGGCGGGCCGGGAACGTTTACTGAGTCGGATCACCGAGCGTATCCGCCGCTCTTTGGATCTGATGGAAATCTTGCAAACTACGGTCACAGAAGTACGACAGTTGTTGCAAGCAGATCGGGTGGTGATCTACCGCTTACAGTCCAATCATAGTGGCTACATTCAAGTGGAATCTGTCAGTCGGCCAGAGTTTTCAATTTTGAATCAAACAATTGCGGATCCCTGTTTAGCCCAACTGAATCGGGAGTCATTTGCTCGGAGGAAAGTGCGCTCTATTGCAGATATCGAAGATGCTCCAATCCAGCCTTGTCATGCCAATTTCCTCAGGAATATACAGGTACGTGCTAATTTGGTTGTGCCGATTTGGCAATCCAAAAGTCCGGATTTAGAAACTCATACTGAAGAAGACAAAGAATACCTTTGGGGCTTGTTAATTGCGCATCAGTGCCGGGGACTGCGTCAGTGGCAAGATTGGGAAAAATCGATCCTAATGCAGCTATCTGAACAACTGGCCATTGCCCTACAACAGGCTCAGCTCTACCAACAGGTACAAAACCTAAATAATGACTTGGAAGTACAGGTAGAACTGCGCACAGCCAAGTTACAACAGTCATTGCATTTTGAGGGGTTTTTACGCTCCATCAGCAACAAAGTTGTGGCTAGTTTAGATGAGGCAGAGATTCTTAACTCTATTGTTCAAGATATGATGGCAGCTCTAGATTTACTAGGTTGCGACATTGGCTTTTTCTCAGATGACTTTTCCACTTTCATCCCACGCTATGCATGTTCCCGTATTTCACCTTCTGTAGTTGGTCGAAGCTATCCTATTCGAGAAATAGGTGATTTCCTTTTAAATTCTCTGGGGCAAGGACAAGCGATTCAGTGCTGTTTCTACGACTCAATAGATAGTCTCTGGGTGACCCTCCTCAACTGTCCCATTTTGGATGAAGATGAGCTGCTAGGGGCATTGAATGTGGAACGCGCACCTGAGCAGATTTTTTCGGAGCAGGAAATTCAGTTGGTTCAGCAGGTAGCCAATTTGTGTGCTTTGGCGATTCGTCAGGCCCGTTTGTATGAGGCAGCTCAGGCCCAAGTGACGGAATTGGAACGACTCAATTTACTTAAGGATGACTTTATCAGCACCGTTTCTCACGAATTACGCACCCCCATGACCAATGTGCGCATGGCGCTCCGAATGATACAAATTGCCAACACCCCTGAGAAACGGCAGCACTATTTCACCACAGCTTTGCAAGAATGTGACCGACAGATTGCCTTGATCAATGACTTGCTGGATATGCAGCGGCTAGAAGTGGAAGGCTATTTGTTTAATCCAGAAGAGATCAACTTGGTTCGCTACCTGCCAGAACTGCTGAGCGGGATCCAACCTTTGGCCCAATTCAAAAACCAACACCTACAATTGCACATGACTGAAGGGATCCCTACCCTATGGGCTGACCCCAACAGTCTCAGCCGCGTTCTACGGGAACTTCTCCACAATGCGGTGAAATATACGGCCCCCGAAGGAGCAATTCACCTCCGCCTCACTTCCGACCAACAAGGGATCCTCTTTACCCTCAGCAATAGCACCGAGATCTCAAAAGCGGAGCTACCGCGAATTTTCGACAAGTTTTATCGGATCCCGCAATCGGATCGCTGGAAACATGGAGGCACGGGCTTGGGCTTAGCTCTGGTCAAAAAACTGGTGGTGGAAATGGGGGGAAACATCTCGGTCGCCAGCTTGGAGGGGTGGACTCACTTTCGTGTTTGGCTGCCCCTAAGCTTGCCAACAACAGCTACTCCCCTAACAACCAACCCCTAACTTCTCTAGCCGGGCAACACCTGGCGCTGCCAAGCTTCCTCCAATTGCACCGTATATTCAGAATTGACAATCGGCACAGCCCCGGCAATCGCCTCTTGAATCGGGATCCCGGCGGCAGCTTCTAACTGGGCAAATTGCGTCTGGAACTCGGCAGGCACACGGCTGATGTCGATGAGGGGTAAATCTCCCCAGACATCTGGCTTGAATTTCTCCAGTTGACCTTCCGGGCTGGCCAACACCTCTGCCAAGATCATTGCCCCAAAGGGATTGGCGGCATTGACAGGAATGGCAGTAAAAGAGGGATCGATCAAGCTGGTGCCCGGGATCCCGTAGGGAGTGGTACTGGCGGGAAATTGTCCATTGTTTTTACGCAAAATCACTTGATCGATGAAAGTAGGAATCAGCCAAACTTCGCCATTGGCAAACAGCTCCGCTAAGCGGGCAAATGTAGGCGGATAAGTTTGTCCTTGCCGCCACAAAAAGGGATCCAGCTCTTTCAGATAATTCACCACAGCAGGGGATTGCTTAGCCCATAGATCGGCATCAAAGTCTGGGCCACTGTACTGGGCATACCCCCCCGTAACGCCATAAAATGCCCCCAACAAAAAGCGGCTACCGTGAAAATCGGGTGGGGCCACATAGGTAAAACGGCCCGGATTGGCTTCTGCCCAGGTCAGCAATTCAGCATAGCTACGCGGCGGATTGGGAACGCGCTCGGCATTGTAGGCCATCACAAAATAGTTGCCCGTATAGGGGGCAGAATAGCCTTCGATGGGCAAACCAAAATCTGTGGCAATATCGTCAGGATTGTAAAACTCAAGGCTGGGCAATTTCTCCGCAAACGGGCCATAGAGCAAATCTCCCTGTTTGAGGGTACGAAAGTTGTTGCCGTTGATCCAGATCAGGTCGATGCTACCGCCACTGCGCAATCCGGCTTGCACTTCTCCGATCACTTTGTTCACGGCTTCTACAGTGTCGGTCAACGGGATCCGATTCAAACGAATGTCATAGCGCTCCCGCAACTGTGTTTTGACCCAGCCATCCACAAAGCCGTTAATCGCTTCACTCCCGCTCCACATCGCCCAATTCACCTGGCTACCCCGGGCTTGTGCCAGAATGTCCGCCCAGGTCAGGGATCCGAGATTCTCTTGGGCAGAAACTTGGCCAAAAAGAGGCCGCTGCCCCAAAGCCCAAGCCCCAAGGGATCCCAGCCCTAAAGAGGCCAATACCTGCCGCCGTTTCCAAAAGAAGCCATTTTGCTGCATCGGGGTCTCTCCAAATCGATAGCATGGACTGCCACCTGCTATGGAGCCGGCAGTTTTTGACGCTTCAACGAGCCAAGTTGCTTGAGTGAGGCTCCAAGGGGCCACTGGCATGAACCACAGTTTTAGTTTAGATGTGTTCTTCTCCAGTAGAGCTTGTCTCTCATCGTCTCGGACGCTAGTTCCTTCCATCCGGGTGACAGACTCCCGACGCTCCCCTAAAGACTCTTACCTCTTAAAGTCAGGGCAATTGATCGCGGATTCGGTCAAGGCATGACGAGGGTGTACCGTGCATTTTAAGTAGGGATCCCCGCTGTAAAACCGGCAGTGATGGCAGGGGATGCGGTGCATTTGTTGGGCTTGATGCAGAATGGCAGCAACCGCTCTGGCAATCGTCCACAAGGGCAGCAGCAGCAACAGCCAGGCGATTATCATGCTCAGGGGAGGTGGAAGAGACGTCATATCATCCCTCAGAAGCCAAAGGATTCATCGAGTGGGCTAAAGGGAGTTCTCCCAACCCACGCCAAAACTCTAGTACCTGCGATGCCACCCTGTGGGGGAAGAAATAGTGGAAAAAATGCCGACCCGCCGGACAGCTCCACAGATGATCCCCCTGCTTTAGGTGATCCTGCCACTGGGCCAATCCAACCGGATCCACAATCGGGTCATCTTGGCTGCCACACACCAACATGGGCACGGCAACCCGGGGAACAGGGATCCCCACCACCCGAAACACGGAATGAGGCACGGGAGAAGTATCCAACTCTTTGGCCAGAGCCATGGCCAGCGGCCGTACCCGTTCCCACCCCTGCTCAGCCAGAAGGATTTTTGCGGTGCGGATAAGCAACTGTTCTCGGCTACAGAGCAACAACTGCCGCTGCACATAGAAATGAGCATGCCAAGTGGCCATCGGCTGTCCAGCTACCGCTAGCATCGTTAAGGAACGTACCCTTTCCGGGTGCCGAGCCGCCAACAGTAAGGCCAGTACCCCACTCAAGCCATGCCCAATCACATGAACCGGTCGCGGCAAAGTGTGTAGGTACTCACCCAGTAAGACTAGGGCAGGTTCTAGACCGCTGGGCTCATCCTGGTTTTGGTGATACTCCCAGTGGGCAACAGGGCAAGAGGTTCGCAAGTCCTGTAATAGTGGCTGATCAAAAAGTTTCAGGCTGGGCGACACACTTAACCACAACACCCCTGCTGGCCTGGGTTCAATCAAGCTCAAACTCATACCCATAACTCCGATTCAGTAAAAGATTCAGTAAAAAAAGCAGAGGACAGGGATCCCACTGATCCACAGCTGCTTTACCCCCATCCTCAAAAACACCTGCTCCCTAAGGGTTAACCCTCAAGAGGAAGCTGACCCTGCTGCATTTAACGCTCGCTCCACTCGTTTGAAGTCGAAACCCATGGCTCGCAACGCATGCCACAAATGCCCTTGCAAGAAGAAGAAAGCCAGGAAAAAATGAGCATTGGCCAACCAAGCACGGGCGGTATGAGCCCCCAGGGGCAGCTTAATCGTGTCCGCAAAATAGGGTGCAATGCCCAGCTTCACCGTCAGAGGAGGGCCATAAAATTCCGGCGGGTAGGCCAGGGTATTGACGGCGCAAAAGTAGGCAGCAACAAATCCGGCCAGGGCAATGCCTCCCAAGGCATAAGACAAAATCGCTTCACCCGAGAAGATCAACACCCGCTTGGCCCAGGGAAGAGGAGGGGTGAGAATATGCCAAATGCCGCCCGCCAACAGCAGGATCCCGACAAAGAGATGGCCCCCCACCAAGTCTTCCAAACGGGTGATGCTGGCGAAGTGGGTTTGATAACCATAGATCACCCAGGGATCCAAGGTGGGGGCGACGGTTCGAACCACCTGCTGAGTTGAGTCGTACAATCCGCCCCAGTACATGGCTTTGCCCACCAATAACAAAGCACCGGCCCCGAGAAACAACAAATGATGGCCCAGAATCATGCCCAACTGAGCTGGGTCATCCCATTCAAAATGGAACCGTCTGGCTCTGCCCTCGGCGTCTTTGAGGTTTTCCGGCCCTTTGATGGTGTGAAAGAGGGCACCTGCCCCCAAAACAGCACTGGAGATCAGGTGCAACACCCCAATGACGAAATAGGGATAGGTATCCAGGATCTGCCCCCCTTCACCAACCCCAAAGCCTAACGTGGCCAAATGGGGCAGCAGAATCAACCCCTGCTCTCCCATCGGCAGTTCGGGATTGAAGCGAGAGATCTCAAACAGGGTAAAAGCCCCAGCCCAAAGGGTGGTCAGAGCAGCTTGAGCCACATGAGCAGCAATGAACAGACCCGATAAATTGGCGAAACGAGCGTTGCCCGCGTACCACTCATAGGTGACCTGCGGATTGTCGTAGGTTTGCATGGTAACAACTCCTAATGGTAGCTAGTGTCAATTTTGAGGGATCCCAATCCTTTGACCAAAGCTGGCCTTTCTCCCTCTTTGGGGTGAAAACCCGTCCAGATAGTCGATAAAAAACAACCTCTGACAGAAATAGAGGCAGCAAATCTTGGTCTTAAAAGGCACTAAATGAGAAGCCAACTCAATAAGACCGCCTAAGTTAGGGTACGCTTATTTGAGAATTAGTTGCAATAGTCAGACTGTAAATCTTTGTTTCGGGTTTATTCCAGGTGAGATTCAGATCAACTCGCTAACCGGGAAGCGATCCAACATGTTCTGGGCCTGGCGGGCATTCTCCCGCAGCTCCTGCGGTAGGTGAGGCACATGGGGAATCTGGGAGAGCAAATCCAGGCTACGGCGGATCAGGCGCACCAAATCGCCGGCATCGAGGTTGGTATGGCTTTCCAGGGTTTCCCAAGGGATCCCTTGCGCCCAATGTTCGACGATCCCCGCCAGACTCGGTTCAAACCAAATCGGCATGTGAAAGACCTGATGTTGCCGTTGGCTGCGAAACAGTTGCCGTCGCAACCCCCGTAACCCGTGCAACACGTCCTCCACCAGCCCGGAAGTATGCAGCCGACTGTAGGTACCCGAACGAGGCGACTCCGTCACCAAAGCAGCGACGATCCCGGCCAAATGATGGGGAGCACAACCCTGACATTCCCCCGACAGCAAGGCTAGCGCCAGCCACAATTCGTTGTCCCCCCGTAGAGCTGCCACCACTTCTCCACTGGCTGTGGGTTGATAACCCTGCAAACAGTCGAAGTCCTGCAAAACCTGCACCAAAGCCATAAACTGCTGCCAGCGCAACTCCTGTACCGAGCCACTTTGGCGCTCCAGATGCTCCAAGCGTTTCACCAGCCGTTGTCGCTTTTCCTGCAAACCCAGCAGTTTTTTACCGACTTTGTGGGCGGGATTGGCCAGAATCTGGCTTTCCAAGGCACGAATTTTTTCCTCTTGCGCTTGGATGTGGGGAAAGGCCAACAGCCGTAGAGTCGGATCCGGCTCCGCTTCCCGTTGTTTGACCAGGTAGCGCAAAATGCGCCGTTCCTCCCGCCGTTGGGCCTGCATTTTTTCGTAGCGGGTAACATCCTCGCTGGAGATTTCCCCCAGTGTGCGATCCAACTCCTCCAATTCGGTGCGGGTGTGTTGGAGCTCCTGCTGCTCCGGCAACTTTTGCAACGAGAGCAAATACTGGCCAAAGCTACGGTTGATCAGATCCCGAGCCGCCTCTAGCGAATGCTTTTGTAGCAGGTTCAGCACCATGCCATAGGTGGGGGTAAATTGGCTCACCAAAGGATCCGGCCCGGCGGTGGCCAGTCGAGCGGCTTCCTGTGCCCCTTCAAAGGGAGATTGCACCGTCACCACGTGGCCGAGCACATCCTTGCCCCGTCGTCCGGCCCGACCCGACATTTGCATAAACTCAGAAGCCGTCAGGAGACGATGGCCCGTATCGGTGCGTTTGGAGAGGGCCGAGATCACCGTGGTTCGGGCGGGCATATTGATCCCGGCGGCCAAGGTTTCCGTGGCAAAGACGATCTTCACCAACCCCTGCTGAAACAGATGCTCCACCAACCCTTTCCAGGCGGGCAACATCCCAGCGTGGTGGGCGGCGATGCCGCGATAAAGGGCATCCAGGTGATCCTGCCGCACGGCTTCCGGCGTTTCCCGACAAAACTGGTCGATCTGCTGGGCCAGCCGTTGTCGTTCTTCATCATTGGCCATTAAATCGAGAGCACCCACACTGGCCACTGCCATATCGCAGCCTTTGCGACTGAAGATGAAATAGATGGCGGGGAGCATATCCCGCTGACGCAAGTTTTCCAACACCTGCGTCATATCGGGTACCCCTGCTCGGGAACGCTCGTGGGGGTTGGGCCGTTTGCTTCTCAAGCGACGATTGCGGACCCACTGGCCCGACTCAGTTTGCTCCAGTAATGGAAACAACCCTTTGTGATTGGCGAAGTGAAATTGTAAAGGAACGGGGCGATGATCGGAGTCGATGAGATGGGTGGGGCCATGCACATGGTTCATCCAATCGGTAAGTTGGTCGCTGTTGGCGATGGTGGCGGAAAGGGCGATGAGCTGGATGGTGGGGGGACAATAGATGATCGATTCTTCCCAGACGGTGCCCCGCTGCTGGTCGTTCATGTAGTGGCATTCGTCTAGGATCACCGCCTGCACATCCTGCAAGGGATCCCCTGTTAGGGCCTCTGCTGCATCTACCTCAGCTAGGGCTGCCAACGAGATGGGCGTGCCGTAGAGCATATTGCGAAAAATCTCGGTGGTCATTACCAAAATCGGGGCTTCTCGGTTGATGGAGATATCCCCCGTTAGCAGACCCACTTTGTCCGCGCCGAATTGCTGGCCAAAATCCCGGAATTTTTGGTTGGAAAGGGCCTTAAGCGGGGTGGTGTAAAAAACCCGCTTGCCTTGGGCGAGGGCCCGATAGATGGCATATTCCCCAATTAAGGTTTTGCCGGATCCCGTTGGGGCGCACACCACCACCGATTCCCCTGCGGCCAGGATTTGAATGGCCTGGATCTGAAAGTCATCCAGCGCAAAAGGGAAAAGCTCTCGCAACTCATCCAGCAAATCAGTCGCCGGGGAGAGAAGCGCACTCATGGAATCCAAGTCAACATAAGCTACCACGGAGAGGGCCCAAATCCGGTCTATTGATTTCTGCCGGAGCCTCTTGATCTCCAGGATACAGGGTTTCTCCGGGTGACGGATCGAGTCTGGACAACCGTAACGGCTATCAACCAAAGGGATTAAAAGGTTTCACGATAGAAACTGACCCAGTAAAACCTCCTAATTTGCACAATCTAGACACTGTAGGTTGGGGCGTGATCGTGTTTACTTGGGGTGAATCGGCAGTGAGGATAGAGATCCCTGTTGACGCAATCCTTCAAACAAAGCAATCGCTACGGCATTACTCAGGTTTAAGCTGCGTACCGGCCCACTCAACGGGATCCGCACACTGGGATAGTTTTCCAGAAACATGGGATCCAATCCCCGACTTTCACTGCCAAACACCAACCAATCCCCCGGTTGATAAGCTACTTCGGTATAGAGGGCTTTACCGCGCACACTAAAACACCAGAACCGTGCCTCTGGATGAGTTTCCACCAAAGCAGCCCAAGAGGGGTATCGATGGAGTTGCACATGCTGCCAGTAGTCTAACCCCGCCCGTTTCAGGTAGCGATCCGAGAGGCGAAATCCTAAGGGATCCACCAAATGTAAAGGTGTGTTGGTGGCGGCACAGGTACGGGCGATATTTCCTGTGTTGGCGGGGATTTCCGGAGCAACCAAAACGATGTGCAAAATCAAGGCTAAACTCCAAACCATCTCTTGCTGAGCCTTAACCTAGCTCACATGAACAATCTCGATCGGCATAGCAACTTCAGATCTCATCCATAGAGTGCTCTTACTCATCATGATCACCGGATGAGCACCGATCCAAAACCACATTGCTGTGTCACCTTCCAAGACCTTGCCCGGCTCGCTTCAGGGACTAGGCTTTGGAACTTTGCCCAAATCCCTCTTCTTGACAACCTCGATACAGGGATCCGAGCTTGGGCAGGTTAAACACATTGGCATCCTCCGGGTTCACCTTGAGCAGATGATGAGCCAGCAGCAACCCTGCCACTGTCCAGGTTTGGTAGAGCCGTGCCTGTTGCCCCATCCACACTCCCGTTGGGCCATCGAAGTATTCTGCCCATTTCTGTTCTGGCAACCGTTTCAGCAACTTCTGATAAGACTCCTGCAACAGATCCTGCATCGGCAAGTAGAGCCAACCACTGCGCAAACCGAAATCGGGACCGGATCCCTGTTGATGACGGAGTACCGCCAAAATCAAAAACCAAAGCAGGCAAGGCCAATGTCCGGCATTGTGGTAACACCAAGCGCGGTTTTTCGGGTCGTAGCCAGTTTTGTTACGCCAGTCGGCATCATCCAAAGGTGGATGACAAATGCGTAAGGGCATTTCCGCAATTAACTCACCCCGGTTGTGCAAAATCAGGCTGAACAAAGCCCGTTGTTGCGCACGAGAAAGCACGTCGAAGATCGCCCCCAAGCAGTTCCCCAACGAAAAAAAACGAAAATCTGGGCGGCCTGTGCGCACATTGCCAATCAAATACCCCCCACGGGATCCCAGCCAGTGCTGCAACCAATGGGGGATGGTTTCGGTTTGGATGTTGTATTCATTACTTATTGCATCCCCGTACTGTTCAGTCGGTCGCCGCCTTAAAACCTGCACCGTATGAGTATTGACCCAGTAATGTTTCAGTAAATAGCGCCGCAGTCGTCTAGCCCAGTTCACCACCTGCTCAATTTGCCACGCTTGTTTTTGGGCAAAGGGATCCGCTCTCCAGCCCTCTTTGGTTTTCAAATCCAACCGGATCAAGGCTGCCGTGCTCAACAAAGCCCCGTAGAGCAACACCTGAATCTCTAGCGGGCAGCCCCAGACATCCATCGGGCGGTCAATCATAAAGGCTCCATCTGGCACATGTAGGGTCGGCGCATCTCGGAACCCTGGATGCAGAATTAAATCCAAAAAGCGTTGCAGGCCATTTTGTACCTGTGGCTGCCGAGCCCAATCCTCATCTTGGCTGCGTTGCACATACACATAAGCCAAGATCGGCCACCAAAGCGTGGCATCCACCGAAGTGACCCGTCCAATGGCCCGCTGGCCATAGTCCCCCAGCAAGCGATCCCCCTCTACCGTAAAACTGCTGGGGAAAGTGCCTGCCGTTTGAGGATGTGTGCTCTGTAAACTGAGGCAAGTATCCAAAAATCGGCGCATGATGTCTGCCCGTCCATCCAGCAGAAAAAACACCATCGTCGGTACATTGTCCCGGATGAAGACTTCGTGATAGTTGAGGTCGGGGTTGGATCCCACCACTTTGAGTTGGCCTTCCACATAGGCATGGGTTTTCTGAGGGATCGCGGCCAAGGTGCCGATCGGCTTGTCTTGGTAGTAAACCATGGCACGGTTGTAGAGGAGGTCGCGGGCAATGCGGAGGATCTCAGCTTCAGGGAGCATACTAGGGGTTCGAAGGGGGGCTGAGTTCTATTCTTACCGACGCGCTTCCGTTATCTAGATAACCCCCAGAAATCCAGATCCCTGACAGCACCGAACAAAGGCTGCCTCCACAGTTCATGCCAATCGAATATAAACATATATTAACTAATGAGAAAACGAATTGCAAAACTGAGATTTTTCACCGAGAGGCAGGATAAAGTTATGGAATGAAACTTAATTTTATAGCAAAAAGATGATGGTTTTTAACGAGCTGTCATCAGGTTGCCTTTTTTTAGAATTTTGCATTTGAATCTCACAGATAAAAGAGCCTTTTCATGGGCAGAGGAGTTGGATTCTGTCTGTGATGGATGGCTTAAAAGATCAAAAAAGAAGATCAAATAAGGAGCCAGAGCAGATGAATGCCAGAGAATTTTTGCTCCGCTACGATTCCGGTGAACGGGATTTTCAGGGTGTGGATTTAAGTGGAGAACGACTCAGTCAAGCCAATTTAGCAGGGGCGAATCTTAATGGGGCTATTTTGGTCGGCACGGATTTGAATGGTGCTTGTCTTCATCAGGTGGAATTATCGGGTGCGTGCCTCAGTGGGGCCAAGATTACCGGTGCGAATTTATCAGCAGCCACTTTGGATCACATTGACCTAAGTGGGGCCAATTTGTGGCGTTCTAATCTCAATCAAGCCTTACTCACCGAAGCCAATTTGGGTCGTTCCAACTTACATGCTGTCAGTCTGAGCGGGGCCAACCTACACAAAGCCTACCTAAAAGGGGTGAACCTAACAGAGGCCAACCTTGTGGAGGCAGATTTAAGTGAGGCCAGCCTTTCTCGGGCGATTCTGAACCAGGCCAGACTCGCTTTTGCTCGTCTACAGGGTGCAGATTTGGAACAAGCAGAGTTGATTCAGGCCAATCTCTCGGATGCTGACCTCAACCGGGCCAATCTGATTGGGGCTAACCTGCGGGAGGCCAACCTCTTGCGGGCCAATCTCACCGCCGCCAACCTGACCGGAGCCAATTTGTTACGGGCCAACCTCATGGATACGCAGCTCAATCTGGCCTGTTTGCGAGGGGCAAAATTGGATTGGGCAGAGTTAACCGAAGCCAACCTGACGGAGGCCGATCTGCGCTGGAGCCATTGTGACAATGCCAACTTCAGCGGCGCCAATCTGCACAAAACCAACCTGACGGAGGTGAACTTGGAATCTGCCATCCTGCGGGGCACCAGTCTCTGTCCTCGTCACACTGTTTAAGTCGTAAGTCAAGTTGTGTAACGGGATCCCTACAGCTCCGAGGCTCAGAATTTCCGGGATCTACAAGCCCCGGCGTGTATGGTAGATAAAAGCTCTTTTTTGGGTTTCTTGCCGCCCCTATGCCCAGGGTTAGCACTGCTTCCAACCAACCTAGCCAACGCTTCGCCAATGCCCACGGTAAAGGGTTAAAGCCCTACCAGCAAAAGCAACTGCAACGGCTTTACCAACTGCGCTTGCCCCCCAGTAGCCTGGTGACGGTTGAGTTTGCCCAACGGCTGGGATCCATCTGCCAAGAGCTGGATTATCAACCGATCAGCGTCTACCTGAACCGACGCGGCCAGGTGATTCGAGTCGGGGTGGGATCCCCCTTTGAAACCCAGATTCCCGCCTGGGAGCTGCCCCGCCAAGGAGCGGAACGACTCTCGGGCATTCGCTGTATCACCACCCAAACCGGGTTGGAAGGGCCAGGACAAAAGGCGCTCACCGCTATGGCTCTGCAGCGGTTGGATGCCTTGATTACCCTCTCCGTCTCCAAATCCAGCGGACATCTGCGTCGGGGGGGTACAGCCACGGGATTTATCGAGCGCGCCTATCTGGCCCATTTGCTACCGAATGGAGACAGCCGCTGGTTGGTATCGGATCCCTTGCCCTTGGGCCTTCTGGCGGAGCAAGATCTGCAGGAGCTGGTAGAGGCTCTTGAAGATCAGTTTCGGCGCCAATTGACTGTCCGTCAGGTGGATCTGGATCAGGATCGCGCGATTCTGGTGGGTCTCCAGGAATCGGGACAAAGCAGCGAAGACCTGATGGATGTCTTGACAGAGTTGGGCCGCTTGGTGGAAACCGCCGGGGGTCAGGTTCTACAAACTTTGTGGCAAAAGCGGGAAGGCCCCAGTTCAGGGACCGTGATTGGTTCCGGTAAAGTGCAGGAGTTGGCTTTGCTGGTGCAGGATTTGGGAGCCAACCTAGTGGTCTTTGACCGGGAACTCACCCCCAGCCAGGTGCGCAGCCTAGAGGCAGCAGTAGGGGTGCGGGTGGTGGATCGCAGCGAGGTGATTCTGGATATTTTTGCGCAACGGGCCAGAACCCGGGCCGGGAAATTGCAGGTAGAGTTGGCTCAGCTGGAGTATTTGCTGCCCCGCTTGGCCGGTCGAGGGCGAACCATGTCACGGTTGGGCGGCGGGATCGGTACCCGGGGTCCTGGGGAAACGCAACTGGAAATGGAACGGCGGGCCATCCAACGGCGCATCAGCAAATTGCGGCAACAGGTGCAAGAGCTGAGAAACCATCGGCAACGGCTGCGGCAACGGCGGGAGGGATCCCAAATTCCGGTGGTGGCGATTGTGGGTTACACCAATGCCGGCAAGTCCACGCTGCTCAATACCCTTACCCATTCCGAGGTTTATGCGGCAGACCAATTGTTTGCCACCCTGGATCCCACCACTCGGCGCTTAAATCTGCCCAATCATCAGGCGGTGCTGCTCACCGACACCGTTGGTTTCTTGACAGAATTGCCGGAACAACTGGTGGATGCCTTTCAAGCCACCTTGGAAGAGGTTACCGAAGCCGACGCGCTGTTGCATGTGGTGGATCTCTCTCACCCCAATTGGGAGGGCCAGATCGCAGCCGTCGAGAAGTTGCTGGATGAGATGCCGCTGGCAACCGGGCCAAGACAACTGGTCTTCAACAAAATTGACCGGGTGGATCCGGAATGGCTGGAGGATGTGCGCTTGCTCTATCCCAAGGCCCTCTTTGTCTCCTCCACCACAGGCGAGAACCTCGATCAGCTGCGCCATACCTTGATGAACCTTGCCTTAGCCCTGGGTATGAAGGGTGGAGAGGATCCCGACCGGTGCAGCTCATCTCTTGCTGGGGAACGTAACTAGCATTCTTGTCTGACCTCAGGCTGCCCACCATTTGCACAAGCGACCAAGCCATGTCAGCTGAAGTCCAAAATTCTTCCCAGGGGGTTGACACTCCCCCGGTTAGAAACCGGGGGATTCTCCCTTCTAGCCCCCCACAGCTTGAAGCTGTGGAGTATTCATAGCACTCCGTGCCGTGCAGAGCACGAGGGAGTTCAGGGGATTGCCAACTA
>NZ_JAFIRA010000021.1 GCF_022848905.1 Thermostichus vulcanus str. 'Rupite' | reverse complement strand
GGCAATGATTCTCCAAATCGCTGATAACTGTCACATATTTATCTCGTCGATACTGATTTTCTTGAGCCGAAATCCTTGGGCTTTTTTGCTTGTCGCTGCTCAAACTGACGGTTGAATATTCCTTCAACTTGGTCTCGACTCAATTCCTCATTCTGGCTAACTTGGTCAATAGTAGTTTGTTTAACCTGCTGATAAATATAGGCTTCATAGCGCTGAGTATAGGAACGCTCCCAGTCCACAAAAGAGAGTACTTCAGTGGAGTAGTGCTGACAGTGGGAGCAATAGAATTGGCGCCGAGGCACTTGCAGATACACCGAGCGCCCAAACAGGGCTAGGTCTCGCACGAGGATAGGACGATTTTGGTGAACCTTGACTGTGACTTGTCCACAATGAGGACAAATCCTCTCGTTAGTATTCAGCTCTAGTTTGAGGACAACGCCGTGTTCTAACTCTACAAACTCTTGGTTTTGACTCCAGCAAGACCCAATAACTTATCAAGAAAAACCAATGTTCGTCGTGGAACTCAGTATCTCATCACACTATCGACACCAAAATGTCAGGAGAGCCACCGCACTTTCTCATTTGACAATCTTTTGTTAACGAGAAGATAACCTTTTGGAGTTAATTTGTAGCTATTCTAACTACCTGAAGTTCCCTGGACTCAAGAACATAGATCCTCGATCGATTTTGAGATTGTCCTGAGTCGCGGTACGGTGGATGCGGAAGACAGTTCTGGAATTGCTTAGGAGGATCACCGTGCGTCCTTTACCATTCTTGGCGGTGCTATGTGGGGTTGCTTTTGCTTTGCCCTTTGTGGAGGGATCCCTGAATCCAGCGTTTGCACAGCCCTCTGGAACCTTGCGTTTGTACACTTCCCAGCCGGATGCGGATGCTCAACAGACCGCTGCTGCTTTTCAAGCTGCTTATCCAGGGGTTTCTGTAGAGATCTTTCGGTCAGGCACCGAAGAAGTGATCAGCCGATTTTTGCTGGAAGCTGAAGCTGGGGCACCCCAAGCGGATGTTTTGTTGGTGGCCGATGCGCCCACCTTTGAACTGTTGAAATCCCGCGATTTATTGGATCCCTACTGTAGCCCTGAAGCGGAAGCCATTGCTCCCACTTACTACGATGAAGACTGCCACTACTTCGGCACCAAGATTCTCGCCACTGTGATTGTCTACAACACCGCTTTGGCTGAACCCATCGACAGTTGGGCGGCTTTGGCGGAAGTTCCCGATGGTCAGGTGGTTATGCCTAGCCCCACCTACTCAGGTGCTGCAGCCTATAACTTGGGGGTCATCACCCGCAACCCGGCACTGGGGTGGAACTGGTACGAAGCGCTCAAGGATAACGATGCCGTCTTGGTTCAGGGCAATGGGGCGGTAGTGCGTAATGTGGCTGCCGGTGAACAAAGCTATGGGATGGTGGTGGATTTTCTCGCCATTCGCAGCCGTAATGAGGGATCCCCAGTGGATGTGATCTATCCCCGTGAAGGGGTGCCGCTGATCACAGAGCCTGTCGGCATCGTGAAAGGGGCGGCCAATTTGGAGGCGGCGCAAGCCTTTGTGGACTTTCTGTTGTCTCAGGAAGGGCAGCAGGTGGCTGTGGACATTGGCTATATGCCGCTTCGGGAGGATGTCACGCCACCGGAGGGCTTTCCTGCTCTGAGTGAGCTGACGGTTTTAAGTGCTCCTGCTGCGGAGTTGGCTGAGACCCGTGAGGCGGATAAAGCTCGCTTTTCTGAGTTGTTTGGGGAGTAAGTTGGGAGGATCTCCCACCAGCTAATCAAATAGACTGCTCATGGACTGCTAAAGACAGGCTGAAAAGACTCTTGCGAAAACGCAGCGATTTTTCCTTCGGATGGAGGAAGGGGTTGAGGCACCCTGTGGCTCCCTGGCTGATGGGGGTAGCCGTTATTTTGGTCTTCACCCATGGGTATCCCCTGCTGATGCTGATGCAGCGGGCCTTAAGCCGTGAGGGAGCACTCAGTCTTGAGAATATCCATTGGTTATTGGAAACCCCGCGAGTTCATCTGGCGCTGCGGCACAGCCTGTGGGTATCGGCGGCCTCAACAGGCTTAGCCCTCATGGGTGGCCTGGTACTGGCGGTGCTCACCACCCAAACGGACTTACCGGGTCGAGGGATCCTGCGGGTGCTTTTTTTGTCTCCTTTGGTGATTCCGCCGCAGGTCTTGGCTTTGGCTTGGATTCAATGGGCTGGGCCGGTGGGCTATTTGCAGCAAGGGCTACGGCTAGTTTTGGGGCGACAGGGGGCGCTGTGGAGCCTCTACACGCCGGGGGGAATCATCCTCCTTCTCAGTCTCTTTACCCTGCCGATTGCTTACTTGACGCTGGTTGCGGGGCTCAGTCGGCTCCAGAAACAGACGGAGGAAGCGGCTCGCTTGGATGGGGCTAATCTGCCGCAGGTTTGGCTCTACGTTACGTTGCCTCTATTGCGGCCCTACATCGGGGCAGCGGCGGTGCTGGTCTTTTTGGGAGCTTTTGGAAATTTCGGGATCCCGGCCTTATTGGCGATCCCAGGGCGGTACATTACCCTGCCCACCTTGCTGTACCAGGAGGTGATCAACTTCAGCAGCGATGGGTTTGGGCGCAGTGCAGCGCTGGCGGTGTTGTTTGGTTTACCGGCTATTCTCTTTCTGGGTCTCCAACAGAGGGGGCGTGGGCAGGAGGGGTTGGATCCCGGTCATGAACCACCCGAACGGTATCGCCTGGGCTGGGTTCGCTGGTTGGGGAGCGGGATCCTGATGGGGGTCGCTGCGTTGGTGATTGTCGGCCCTTTGTTTGCCATGGCGAGCACTGCCTTGCTACGGGCCTACGGACTGCCTTTGCTGGGATCCAATCTCACTCTGGAGCATTTCCGCTTTGTGATTTTTGAGCTGGAGCGGGCTCGCCGCGCCACCTGGCACAGTTTGGGTTTGGCCTCGGCAGCCGCAGTACTCAGTAGCTGTGTAGCGGTGATCTTGGGCTACGCGCTGACCCGATTGAAAACGCCTCTGCTTCCGGTTCTTAGCTTAATTGTGGACTTGCCCTATGCTCTGCCGGGCATTATTTTTGCCTTATCTCTAATCTTGGTGTGGTTGCCCTCTCCTTTGCCTGGGTTAACTCTCTACGGAACCCTGTGGCTCATTTTGATCGCCTACTTGGGGCGGTTTTTGTCCTTTGCATTGCAGCCCATTCAAGCTGCCTGGCGTAGCCTCGACACCAGCTTAGAGGAAGCGGCCAGCATCGATGGGGCGGACATGATCCAGAGCTTCCGCTATGTTTTGCTGCCTTTGCTCACACCGGCTTTGGTAGCAGCGATGTTGTTGGTTTTTTTGCAATCTTTTGCTGAACTAACTCTGTCCGCACTCTTGGTTGGATCGGGAACGGAAACGTTGGGATGGCTGGTTTTTGGCTTGCAACAGGGAGGCTATACCCACCAAGCAGCTGCCTTGAGCACTCTCTTGGTGCTGACTTTGTTTACTATTGCGGCAGGGATCCACTGGCTCAGGCCCAACTTTCCGAACGCTGTGCATCGGGGGTAGGGGATCCCCCCAATGGTTGGATAAGGATCCCGATACAAGAACTCACTGCACCCGATCCTGTGCTGGGTTTTCCCTAGATAGGGGAATCCTTGCTTGTTAATAGCAGGTGTTGGGGCCGCCATGATCCTCCCGGTCGTCAGATAGCTGACTTTTGGGTTGACACTCCCCCGGTTAGAAACCGGGGGATTCTCCCTTCTAGCTCCCCACAGCTTGAAGCTGTGAGGGATTCATGGAGTTCAGGGGATTGCCAACTACCCCATCCCCTGAGCCGACCCTGCCTATTACGGGCAGGGCTTCTTTTAGACTCAGAGGACACGAAAACCCGTCCCACTGGGCAATGTTCATTGCGGCATTCCAGTCTGCATCACAGCAATACCCGTCCTGCCCGGTGAACAGATGCCCACTCCTTTTCCCAATGGCCTCCGGCCCTGCGGAGCAGATCAATCCTGTCCTGTGGTCGGTTTTGGATGTGTAGGCAGCCGGACGTTTATGCAGCGTCCTGCCCGCCATTTCCAGCTTGTAGGCAACCTTCCACTCCAGGTCGTAGTACGACCAGGTATGGCGCGATTTCCCGGCATCCGAACGCGCCTTCTGGCTCTGTCTGGATTGGCGGATACCCGAGAGGTCTTCCATCCACACATCTGCATTTACCGCATTGGCAAACCGCACAATGCGACGGCTAACGGTGTGGTTGACCGCCCTCATCCAACGGGCTTCTTTGCGCTCCAGTCGCTTGAGTGCTCGGTATTTACCCGCCTGTTGCAACTGGGCACGACGCTTCTGGAAACGACGACGACGGTGAGCTACCTCTCCACCCCCAAAAAACACCGACCGACCCCAGCGGGTGGCCGCCACTGCCAAACGGTTCTGCCCCCGGTCAACACCTAACCGTTCCGTACTCTTCACTTCGGGAACTTCCCAAGTGATAGACAGAACGGCATACCAAACCCCACGTATTTGCATCAGTTTTAGAGTCCCTCGCTCACAGTCCCGCTCAGCTAAAAGACGTTCGAGACGTTCAGCATAGTAGGAACTGCCAACCTCAAGGGGAACCCGCTTGTCACCCTGAATCGTGGGAAAACTCACCGAGTAGGTGCTACCTACTTTGTGCAGCTTCCAGTTTTGGTTGTTGACCTCTGGCCAGAACACTTTGAAGTGCTTGACCCGCTGGCCGGCTTTCCCCTTCAGGACACGAATCACTTGGTTGGAGAGGGCCGACTTGAGTGGTGTCACCACTTTGGCGGTTGTTAATGCTTTTCGTTCCTTTGGACTGATGCGGAGCAGTTCGTTTGCCAGTGCGGTTGTCGCACAAACCGTCTGGGCAAACATCTCTGCTTTGACCGCATTGAGGTCAAGAAACTTGAGCTTGAGTGTGGTGGTGACCCGTTTCATGGGGACTATTGTATGTACTATTTCTGTTGCTGAATAAATTCAGCCTGTGCGCTTATATCCCCCGGTTAGAAACCGGGGGCTTTACGCTGCTTTTCGTAAGGGATCCCTGTCGAGCTAATCACTGAGGATCCTGGTTAACAGACCAGTATTCGTAAGCGGCTTGCGATAGATTGGCGATCAACTCTTCCGCCTTGGCATCGTTGGGGGTTTCTCGCTTCACCCATACAGCTGCCAAGTAGCGGCGGCCATTGGGCAGGTCGATGATCCCGGCATCTCCCACCACAGAGCGTAAGGTGCCGGTTTTGTGGGCAATGCGAACCTCTTGACCTAGGCTGGGCCGGAAATAGGAGGGCCGCTGGGTACGCCAGAGAATATCTAGGAAGCGATCGCGGTTGCGGCGGTTCAGCATCCGTCCCTGTTCCACTTGGCTGAGAAGCCAAACCATATCGCGGGGGCTACTGGTATTGGTGCCCTCCAAGTCCGGCAACCACCAAGAGATCTGCGTATGTTGCAGGCCCCACTGGCGAAACTTTTGGTTCAGGGCTTCCCGTCCACCTAAGCGGTCAATAATCAGGTTGGTGGCGAAGTTGTCACTGACGGTGCCCATCAGGGTGGCCGCTTCTAGAGCCGAAACCTGGGATCCAATGGCCCGGGTTTGTAATACACCGGCTCCACCTCCCTTGAGATCCTCCCGCAGGGTGAGCATCTCATCCATCTGCACTTGGCCTGTTTCTACGGCTTGGAAAAAGGCCAACAAAATCGGGATTTTAATCACGCTGGCGGCAGGGAAAGCCTGATCCGGCTGTACCCCCGCAAAGTTTCCGGTTTCCACATCCCAAAACAAAGCCCCTGCCGTCAACCCTGGCTGAGCAGCCAAAGCCGCCAAACGCTCCTGCAAAGCCGGGATCCTTTCTCCCGCAGAACTATCCGTCGCCAAAGGGGATAAGAGAGAATCTCCAGCTTCCGTAGAGCCAGTAGGGGTGAGAGTTCGCTCCGGCAGGGCGGGGGGGGTGGATTGCAGCAATTGTGACAGGCCCGCCATCATCAACCCCAGAACAATGCTCAGGCTCAAGCCGCGTAGCAACACGCTTCCTAAAAGTTGAGAGCGGTTCAGACGGCTAGGTTGGGCAGCCCGTTTGCGCAGGCGAGTGATGGCTCTTTGGCGGGAAAGCCGCAGCGGTGGCGACGAAGACGACCCTAGGGATCCCACCGGAGATGAACCGGTGTTGAGGTTGGTTGGACCAGAGGAGATTTCCGCAGAACGCAAGGGGCGACGCTGACGACGCAGGGGATCCGGAGATGAACCTTTGAGGGGGTTACGTCCCTTCACCTCCCTTGTCCTCGTCATACTGGCCATTTCCTCAATACAACCCTACTGAAGTGACTCCGGGGAGCCTGGTTTCATTAAACACGTTTCATTAAACACACAGATTCCCAACCTGGCCTGCAAGGAGTGTCTCCAAATGTAAACCCTAGCTAGGACAGGATCAAGATCCCGGCTTGGGGGGTTCTTCTTCCGGTGGAATCCGATGAGAAGGCCGCAGGGTTTTCTGAACCCAACCCAACTGCCGCAGGATCCCGCGCAACAGCGCCACCTCCGCTACCGTTAGTCCTGCCCGCTGAAACAAGGCACGAAACTTGAGCATTTTGCGGCGCGCGGTGTGGGGGTGTAAGTAACCAATCTGCAACAGCAGCGTCTCTAGGTGCTGAAAAAACCCTTCCACCAGCTCAAAGGGTGCCAGAGGCGTAGGGGGGTGAATGAAATCAGAACGTTCACAACTGAGGGTGCGCAATTCGTAACAACAAATGCCCACCGCCTGGGCCAGATTCAGGGAAGGGTAGACTGCATCGGTAGGAATTTGCACTTGATACTGGCAAAGGGCCAGCTCCTCATTGCTCAAGCCGCGATCTTCGGGGCCAAACACTAGAGCAGCAGGGCCACTTTCTAGCTTGGCCAGTAAAGAAGAGAATGCCTGACGGGGGGATTGGATTTGCCATTCCGGGGGGTACTGTTCGATGCGCCCGGTTGTCCCCAGGACCTGCACACATCCCTGTAGGGCTTCCGGCAAAGTCTGCACCTTCTGGGCCTGATAGAGCAGATCCGCCCCGTGTACGGCCATGGTCAGGGCTTCCGTATCCAGCGGATCGCACTGGGGATCCACCAAGACCCACTGGCTGAGGCCCATATTCTTCATGACTCGGGCAATCGAGCCCAAATTGCGTGGCCCGGCCGGTTGCACCAACACAATCCGCACCTGTGCCAGTCGCTCACAGCCAGATTGGGAAAAGGGCTGCACCGCTGTCGGGATCCTCTAGAGTAGAGAGGTTTGATTCTGTCACAGTTTGCGCCTATGGGATCCCTTTGCCGTTGGTTGAGCTTGGCCTGTGTGTTGCTGATGGGGGTGGGGTGGGGATCTGTGGCGATGGCGGCAAACCCTACTGAAGTCGCTCCAAAAGCGCTTTCGCCAGTCGCTGAAGTTGTTCCCCATACCCCACAGACGGTGGCCCAACAACGTCTGGAAGCGATTGGCGAAGCAATGCAAACGATCCGCCTGTGCAACCGGCCCAACTGTCGCTACCGGGATATCTCGGTGGAGGTCAGACCGATTTCAGGTACAGACTCGGATCCCACCCTAGAGTACGAAGGTACGATCAACGCCATTATCGATCGCCCATCCGGCAGCCTGGACAAGGCTCACTATCGACTCGCGTTTCGAGGGGGGCGCTGGCAGCTCTTGGGTGGGGAGGAGGTGTCGGATGTCTCATCCTTTTTCTTTGAGGGGGATACCTACGAAGTCTTTAGTACCTACAGCACCCGCAGTCGCAAAGAAAAATTGGCGGATGCCCGCAGCAGCTTGCGGGTGGGCTATCGGGAGCTGTACTATCGCGTTTTCGACCAAGGCCGGGAGCGATGAGAGTTCTGCAACACACGCTGGCCAGTTCCATCTCCCTAGAGGGCATTGGCTTGCACACGGGTCTCTCGGTGCGTTGTACCCTGCATCCTGCACCTGTGGATACAGGGCGAGTGTTTGTCCGGGTTGACCAACCGGGATCCCCCATCATCCCGGCCCAGTTGGGATCCCTGGCCCCGGCTCATCTTTCTACCCTGTTGCAAAATACCTGTCCAGAAGGATCTGAAGGATCTCAGGTGCAGACCGTAGAACACCTGTTGGCCGCCCTCTACACCCTGGGCATCGATAATTGCCGTATAGAAGTGGATGGGCCGGAGCTGCCGATCTTGGATGGCTCGGCGTTGCCCTTTGTGGAAGCGATTGCCCAAGCTGGGATCCTGGCGCAGGATCAACCGACGCTGCTGGGGGTGATCAAAGAGCCGGTCACCGTCTGGGTCGGGGAGTCATTTGTCAGCGCCGTCCCCCACCCTGTTGCCCGCTTCACCTATGGCATTGATTTTGCCAACTCGCCGATCGGGCAACAGTGGCTCAGCTGGACAGCCAGTGCAGCGGATTTTGTCGAGAGCATCGCCCCAGCCCGTACCTTTACCCGGCAGCAGGATGTGGAACTGGCACGGCAGCGGGGCTTGATTAAAGGGGGCAGCCTGGAGAATGCCATTGTCTGTACTGAAACGGAGTGGTTGGGGCCGCTGCGCTATGCGGATGAGCCGGTGCGCCATAAACTGATAGATTTACTAGGAGATCTCAGCCTGTTGGGTTATCGATTGCAGGGGCATATTGTCGCCTACAAGGCGGGGCATACCCTGCATCACCGTCTCTCAGAGCAGTTGCTTCAGAGCGGATCCCTGCTGATCCATACGCAGTGAAGCCGGGAAGGGATCCCGTTATCCATCCTGATACCTAAGGTCAAAGCTGCTGTGGAAATCGCCGATTGCTTGTTGCTTTGACCCCGATCAGGTTTGCAGATTGAGTTTGCCCATCGAATTTTTGTCTTGCTCTTCCTAGCTCACCATGCCCACCGACGTCCCTCCCACTCCCCCGCTTTCTGCTGAGGCGGCAGCCCAGTTGGCAATAGCCCCAGCCGTCTTCACCACTGACCAAATTCTGGAGATTCTGCCCCATCGCTATCCTTTTTTGCTGGTGGATCGGGTGGTGGAGTATCAGCCAGGGCAGCGGGCCGTGGGCTTGAAAAATGTCACCTTTAACGAACCCTTCTTTCAAGGCCATTTTCCCAGCCGACCGATTATGCCGGGGGTGTTGATCGTTGAAGCCATGGCCCAGGTGGGGGGAATTGTGCTCACCAAGCTGCCGGATGTGGCGGGGCGGTTGGCACTTTTTGCCGGGATCGATAGCATTCGTTTCCGCCGCCCAGTGCTGCCAGGAGATCAACTGCTGCTCTCTGCTGATTTGCTCACTATTCGCCAGAAGCGGATTGGCAAGATGTTTTGCCGAGCCCAGGTGGGAGGCCAGTTGGTGACGGAGGGAGAACTGATGTTCTCCTTGGTGGATTGATGGCGGTACCACAACTTTTGGGGGAAAGAGGGATCCCTGGCCTGTTGCCCTGTGGGCCACCTTTCCTGATAGGGTGCCGTAGGTGTAGGGCGAAGGCAGAAGCAGCGACTTGTCGCCAAAAGACCCTGCTAAAGTGTTGGGATAGGGGCAGGCTCGGATGCTGAGCGGAATCAAGCCTTCGTCATCATTCGCAGGGTTGGGAGCGTAACCACATTTGCTAGCTGGGTTAGAAATGAGTTCGTTGGCTTCAGCGGGATCCACTCCCAACTCCTCTGCACGGATCCATCCCACGGCGGTGATCCATCCCAAAGCTGAGTTGCACGAAACGGTGCAAGTGGGTCCACACGCGGTAATTGGTGAGCATGTCCGTATTGGCGCCCACACAGTAGTTGGGGCGAATGTGGTCATCGATGGCTGGACGGAAATTGGCGAGGGCAACCAGATCTTTCCAGGAGCCGTGTTGGGAACAGAGCCGCAGGATCTTAAGTACAACGGCGCTCCCTCGCAGGTGGTGATTGGCAGGGGCAATCGCATCCGCGAGTTCGTCACCATCAACCGCGCCACCAATGAGGGGGAAGCCACCCTGATCGGCGACAACAATTTGCTCATGGCCTATGCCCACGTGGCTCACAATTGTGTGATCGAAAATCAGGTGGTAATCACCAACGCCGTCGCCTTGGCCGGACATATCCACATCGAGTCACAGGCCCGTATTGGCGGTATGGTCGGGATCCATCAATTCACCCGTGTCGGGCGCTTGGCCATGGTGGGAGCAATGAGTCGCATCGACCGGGATGTCCCCCCTTACATGTTGGTGGAAGGTCACCCGGCCCGCATTCGCGGCTTAAATTTGGTAGGGTTGCGGCGGGCCAAGTCGATGGAGGGATCCCTGCCGGTACTCCGGGAAGCCTACCGGTGGCTCTACCGTTCTGGCCTGCCTCTGGAAAAAGCCCTGCAAACCCTGCGCAACAGCGTTCGTGCCAGCGGCGGGTATAGCATCCGGTCTGTCAAGGGGAAAGAACTGGTGGATGAGACGGGATCCCTGAACCATTTGCTGCAATTTTTGGAAGACTCCCTTTCCCAGCCGCAGCGACGCGGCCCTTTACCGGCTTTGCGCCGACAAGGCTCTTCAGAAACAGATGCTCTAGAGATGGATGAAAAGGACACCGAGTGAGCCACCTGTTCATTTGCACGGGGGAGGTCTCAGGGGATCTGCAGGCCAGCCATCTCATCCGTGAATTGCAGCATCAACGTCCGCACCTGCGCATCACCGCTGTCGGCGGAGAGCGTATGGCCGCAGCCGGTGCCCACCTGTTGCACCGCACCACCGAGATCAGCTCGATTGGAGTTTTGGAAGCCCTCCCCTTCATCGGCCCGGCCCTGTGGACGGAATGGAAAATTCGTCGCTTTCTGGCCCAAGATCCGCCGGATATCGCGGTGCTGGTGGATTATATCGGGGTTAATAGTCGTGTTGCCCGGTTGTTGCAGCGGCGTGGGATCCCGACCATCTACTACATCGCCCCCCAGGAGTGGGTGTGGTCACAGGATAGCCGTCTGACCTACCAACTGGCCCGGCAGATGCAGCTGATGTTGGCGATTTTCCCGCAGGAGGCTCGTTACTACCAAGCAGCAGGGGCCAAGGTTCAGCATGTCGGACATCCGCTACTCGATATTCTGGCGACGGTGCCCGACCGTGCCGCAGCCAGAGCCTATCTAGGGATCCCACCGGAACAAACCCTGGTGGTGGTGGTGCCCGCTTCCCGTCAGCAAGAGCTGCGCTCCGTGCTGCCGATCCTGCTCAAGTCCGCCCGTTTGTTGCAGGAGCACCTGCCACAGGTGCGCTTTTGGGTGCCCTTGGCCTCCCCTCGCTTTGCCCAGCCTATTGCCCGTGCTGCCCGCCGCCTTGGGTTGGATCTCACCCTGCTGGATCCCCAGTCGTTGCCCCTTCCCTCTCCCCATAAGGCCCATCACCTGGTCTTAGCCGCTGCGGATCTGGTTTTGGCCAAATCCGGTACTGTCAACTTGGAAACGGCCATTTTGGGGATCCCACAGGTGGTAATCTATCGCCTCAACCCAATTACCTTCTGGATTGCCCGCCATTGGCTGAAGGTAACTGTGCCCTTCATGTCTCCCCCCAACTTGGTACAAATGCGCCCCATCGTGCCGGAACTGCTCCAGGATCAAGCCCAACCGGAAAGGGTGCTGGAACTAGCCCTAGCCTTGCTCACCGACCCAAAGCGGCAAGCCCAACTGCAAGCCGACTATGCCGCCATGCGAGCGGCTTTGGGAGAGCCGGGGGTACTGCGTCGGGCGGCTCAGGCCATCCTGGAGGTGTTGGATGACAAAACGGGTGCACAGCCGGATCCCCAATTGCCTTAACCCGACCTAACCCGATTGACCGATCACCTGCGGTACTGCCCGCCCTCCGGCCAGTGCCGCCGAAGGATCCCCTTCCTCCAGATACTCGGCATCCTGATTCACCCGCCAGAGGTCGTAGCGCCGTTCTCCGGCCAAAATGTTGCGTGCAGCCAGCAGGCCCGTCATCATGGCGTGATCCTGGTTATTGTAGCGGTGCATGCCATTGCGACCCGCCAGCTGCAAATTGGGCAAGACCTCTTCCAAAAAGGCACGAATAATCTGGATATGGGTTTGATAACCATGGTCATAAACCGGATAGGCTTTCGGGGCGCGAATCACCGTGCCATCCAAAATGTGGGCTTTCTTCAGGAGGCCCAACTGACGCAATTCGGTTTCTGCTAGAGTTAACAACTCGGCTTGAGAGAGTTGCCAAAAGGGATCCGCTACGGAGCAAAAATACTCCAAACCCAAGCAAGTCACCTCAGGGTTGGGCACCATATCTCTACTCCAGTTCTTAAAATTTTGGATCCGCCCCACCCGCACCGAGGGATCGTGAATATAAATCCAATTGTCCGGGAATAAATTGGGTTCATCCACCACCAAAACCACCGTCAAAAAATCTCGGTAGCGGAGCTGTTCAGCAGCCTCTCGCACCGGATCCGGAGCCGCTGGCACCAAAGACCGTACCAAAGAGCGCAAAGGCATGGTGGAAATAAAATGCTGCCCCATCACCCCAAAGCGCTCCCCCTGTTGGGAGCGGGCCTGCACCCTATGGATCCCGCCCTTATCCCAATGGATCTGGATCACCTTGCGATCCAACTGCACTGGCTGTCCCGCCTCCGCCAACAGAGTTTGAATGCGCTCCCACATTTGCCCTGGCCCCAAACGGGGATAGCGAAAGCGGTCGATCAGGGTTTTAATTACCCCTTCTCCTTTTGGAAACAAGGTTTTGCGAATCAAAGAGGCCATCGACAATCCCTTGATCCGTTGGGCTGCCCAATCGGCGCTGATCTGGCTACAAGGGATCCCCCAGACCTTCTCGGTGTAGGTCTTAAAAAAAGTGCGATACAGCCGTTCTCCAAATTGATCGATTACCCAATCTTCAAAGGAAACTAGCTTAGGTCTTGGAAACAGTCGCGCCTTTAGGTAGCTGAGCAAACACAAGGTTGTAAAGATCGGTCCCAATTTCGCAAAAACATCAAAAGGGCGAATCGGATAATCGAAGAAAACCCCTTGGTAAAGGATACGAGACAGCCGCTGACAAACCTGCATCTCCGCACCCAGAATCTCCGTCCACAACGCCTCAATTTCCGGGGATTTGGAAAAGAAGCGGTGCCCCCCAATATCAAAGCGATAGCCTTGGTAAACGGCTGTGCGAGATAGCCCCCCCACTTGGGCCGGGTCTGCCTCCAAAACCGTCACTGGCCACCCCTTGCGATTCAGCTCATAGGCGGCACTCAACCCGGCTGGACCTGCCCCAATCACCACAGTTAACCCCACTCCAGATAGCCGCTCCGGGATCCCGTCCAGTGATGGGACAACTTCTTCAACTTCTTCAAAGGTAGCCATGGCATCTCCTCACACCGTTATGGATCCTAACGGAAAGTGAGTCAGGCTCTGGGCCACAAAAGGCTTTCTTTCTATCCTGGTTAATTCTTGGTGGCCAATGTTTCCTCCAGATGACGCACAAGTTACGGAAAAATCGCCCTATCGATCCAGGTTTTGGCTGATACCAGACGCCTCAAAACTCTCTTAAGCTAGACAATAGGCCATACCCAGTTGCCGTTAGGGTTCTGATCGCGATTGGCCAGCGAAGTGGAGTAACCCCAGGTGCAGCCCCCTCTAGTCCACACTTCTGAGGATCGATTGGCGAACTTTTCGTCTTCGACTGTGCTGTTGGTGGATGATGACCTCTCAACACGGGCGTATTTGGCGCATTTGTTGACTCACGAAGGCTATCGAGTCGTGGAAGCAGAAGAAGGCGAACAAGCCCTCGCCCTCTATACTCAAACTCAGCCGCAAATCGTCCTCTTGGATGCCCTGATGCCGGGGATGGATGGATTCGAGTGTTGCCAAAAGTTACAAGCTTTGGATGCAGACCTACCCTGTTTGATGATCACTTCCCTCGACGATCAGGCTTCTGTCGACAAAGCTTTTGCTGCCGGGGCAAGCGACTACATCACCAAACCCATCCACTGGCCGGTGATGCGACAGCGCATTCAACACCTGCTCAAGGCACGTCAAAATCTTCTCAATCTGCGCCAACAGGCAGCCCGTGAACAAGCGCTGAACTCTGTTGTGCGAGCGATTCGCACCTCGCTGGAGTTGGATGAAGTCTTTTCGGTGGCCACCCGCGAGATTTGTCAGTTGCTGGAGGCGGATCGGGTCAGCATTAGCCGCTATCAACCACAGCAGCAGGATTGGCGCGTCATCTCCGAATATCACATCCAAGCAGATAGCTACCTCGGCTGCTCGATCCCTGATTCTGATAACCCGATAGCACAGCTCCTGAAGCAGGGGAAAGTGGTGACCCTTGAAACCGTCAGCAAGGCCAAAGACTGGATCTGCATCCCCTCCATGGCCAGAGCCTATCCCGGCAGTTGGCTGTTGGTGCCCCTCTACGGCAGCAGCGAAAGTGCGGAATCTGTTCCTCCTACCCTTTGGGGTAGCCTGTGTTTACAATTGAAAACCGCTCGTCCCGGTTGGCTGGCCACCAGTCACGACCTGATCTTGGCTCTAGCGGATCACCTTTCCATCGCCATTCAGCAGGCGGAGTTGTTTCAGCAAATTCAGGAACTCAACCACACCCTAGAGGAGAAAGTACAGGCCCGCACCGCGCAACTGGATCGGCAGGTGCAGGAGTTGCAGCGGTTAGATCACCTCAAAAACGATTTTCTCAGCACCGTTTCCCACGAGCTACGCACCCCGCTTTCCAGCATCAAAATGGGGATCCGTTTGCTCAGTTCGGCGCTACTGCCCAGCAATGGGATCCCCAAACCGCCCGACGCAGAAAAGGTCGCCCGTTACCTGAATGTTTTGGACAAGGAGTGTGAACGAGAAATCAAGTTGGTGGAGGATTTGCTGGAGTTGCAGCGGTTGGAGGTGTTGTTCGGCTCGCAGCAACCCCACTGGCTGGACTTGAAAGAGTGGTTGCCCCAAATCACCGATCCGTTTGCAGAACTAGCCCGCAGCCACAATCAGCTCTTTAGCCTAGAATGCCCTCCCGATTTACCCCCCATCTGTACTTTGCCAGAGATCCTGCGCGCAGTGCTGGCAGAATTGCTGCAAAATGCCCACAAATTTACCCCGACCGACCAACTGATCAGCCTGAGTGTCCACAACCATCCCGATCATCTTGAGATCCAGATCCTGAACACCGGCGTTACCATTCCTCCGCAAGAGCAGGAGCGGGTTTTCGAAAAGTTTTACCGGGTGCCCAATCCGGATCCCTGGCGACAAGGGGGGACAGGGCTGGGGTTGGCCCTCGTGCAACAGCGGATGGTCTTGCTGCAAGGGAGCATTCACCTGAGCAGTGAAGCTGAGCACACCTGCTTTACCTTACGGTTGCCTCGGGTTCTCTCCCTTTCTAGTAAGGGCAAGTCAGCCTAACCTAAGGTGTAGGCGCCGGAGTGGCCGGTGCTGGAGAAGCCGAAGATTCCATTTCTTCCATCACTTCCTGCAGACGCACACGGATCCGCTGATTCAGAACCGGATTTTCGTTGGCCAAGGTCATCAGTTCACGATATTGAGGCACCGTCAGCCCTTGCTCCTCAACAATGCGGCTGGCTTGGGTCTCTGTCCGCTGCATAATTTGCTCATATTCATCTTCATCCTGAGTTTCCCGCAGTTGGGCGCTGGCTTCGCGAATCAAGGGATCCAACTCCAGCAAAATTTGTACCAACTGCTCCACCTGGTCATCCGTAACCTGCTCTGCGGTCAACCCTGGGGTGGGAGAAGCTTGACCTGCCTGGGCTGGGCTGGGAGTCGACGGAACCGGAGCTCCTCCGGAAGCGGGAGAAGCCGGAGCTGTAGGGCTAGGCAGCGGGGTAGACCCTTGCGCCCAGGTTGGTAGGGCAGGCCAGGATCCGGCCTGTAGAGATCCCAACCCCAGCAGCAGACCCATCAGAAACGCAAACTTCATCATGCCCCAGACTCCCTATCCAAACTCCACGGCCAAGCTAGGTCTGAAGCCAGACTAGCAAGATGTCTGTCCCCCGTCTAATCGGTTCAGCGCAGTGCTAGAAACCTATTGTGGAATTGGGGAGTTGGTTGTAGAGTCATTATGCCCTGTCTGCTTGTCACACAGCCCTTCGGTGCTGTTTCGGCTGGGTTGTTTTCAAACTTTGCAATTCTTGTTAACAGGATCTGAACCTTAGCGACCTTAGCGCAGCTTTTTGGGCTAAGTATAGGTATATTTTCTGTTGAGTAGCGATTGGGTTAATGTTAGCCTAGAAACTAGATGCAGAGGAAACTTCTTTGCAACAAGTAACTGACTGTCTTCTCAGGGGCTTGGCCCAACAGTTTGTGACTCCTACTTATCATCATCTGATTCCATCAGAACGCCTTATCAGTGCTCCTTTTGGGAATGAGCTTCTTGAGTTCTGTTCAACAGATGAACGGTTTTGCAAGAGGAGTGAGTTGGTCATTAGCCCTAGATTCTTATTGCCTTTCGTTCTGGCTCTTCGTGTTTGTTGTTTTGTAAAAAATGCAATAAAAAGAGGGTGTAAGTTATTGATTTTCTTAAGGAATGCTGATATATTTTGTGCGGTTGTTTAGTAATCCTTCTACAGGAGGCTTACATTGGTTAGGAGAAGAAAGCGTAAGAGTCGCCGCCGTTTAGAGGGGCGCAAAATTTTAGATCATATTCCTCAATTTAATTTGGATAGTGGTGAGGAGAAGTCTGTAACCGCTGCCCGGAAGTATATTCAGGATCAGTCTATTCAGCCACCGGCACTCATCTTGGTTCGGCGAAACGAGCATACAATTGATCGATTCTTTTGGGCGGAGAAAGGACTGTTTGGGGCTCAGTATGTCGAGGAGAACCACTTCCTTTTCCCCAGCTTGCGGGCCTTGTTAGCAGAGGTTGCGGCTGAGAAGCCTGAACGAAAAACATCGAAGACTCTTGCGACTGCTGCTCGATAAATTGACGCTCGTCTTTCCCAGCAGGATGAATTTGCAGAATAGCCCCCCTCCCTTGGGGGGTTTATTGCTAGCATCCTCAAAAGAATCCATACTGCTCAGGTTCCTGACCTGGGCTAGTTTCTAAGATGGGTTGTTGTCTGACTCCAGTTGTCAGTTGCATGGCACCGGAAGGGATCCGATCCGGAGAGTTTTCATGAGTCGATTGCCCCAGACCACTGCCCATGTACAAATCACCCGCTACTCCTGGCAGGATGGCGCGATCGAGGGAGAAGTGAATGCCAATGGTTGGGTTTGGCATTTTTGCTGGTGCTTTCGAGCTGGGGAGCTCAAAGTTGAACCGTCTGTGGGTCGGGCCCTAATTCGAGAACCCTTGAGCCGCTTTCTGGAAAAGTCGGATTACCTGCTGGAGCCAGGCAGTAACTACTCGTTTGTGATTCGCAGTAGCCTCTAGAGGCTTTCCCCATCCCCAGCTTGACTGGAGCAAATTCCAAGGGAATGAACCTGTTAAAGTAACTGTCAATATCGTGGATCCCAGGGATCCCTGAGTGTGGTTGGGTTGTGGAGAGGAGTGAATATGGTCTGGGCAGAAACAAACGGCCTCAAACGAGCCTTGGGAGTATACGGTAATCCCAAGATGGGGATCCTGCTGCTGTTGGGGTTTTCATCAGGGCTACCGTTGCTGTTGATCAACACCACCCTAAATGCCTGGCTGACGCAAGCGGGTCTGACCACCATCGCCATCGGCCTATTTAACCTGCTGAATTTGCCCTACTCCTTTAAGTTTCTGTGGTCCCCCGTTTTGGATCGGTTTTTGTTGCCGGCACCGGGATCCCTGCGGGGCAGTCGGCGACGGGGGTGGATGGCCCTGACACAAGTGCTGTTGCTGCTGAGTTTGGGGTTATTGGGTTTTCAAGATCCGACACAAACTTGGCTGGAAGGGCTGGGCTTAGAAGAACTGGCCCAAACCTGGCCGGGGATCACTGTGCTGACCCGACCAATTTTCGTGGTGGGGCTGTTGGTGGCCTTTTTCGGTGCTTCCCAAGATATCGCCGTGGATGCCTACCGTACCGATGTCTTGGAAGAACGGGAGATGGGGGCGGGGGTAGCTATTTTCGTGTTTGGCTACCGCATGGCCCTGCTGGTGAGCAGTGGTGTGGGCTTGATTCTGGCGGATTATTTGCCCTGGTGGCAGGTGTACGGCATCATGGCGTTGCTGATGTTGATTGGGGTAATCACATCTTTTCTGGCGCCAGAACCGGAAAACAGCGCCCTCAAACCGACTTCCTTACGGGCGGCGATTATCGAGCCATTTCAATCCTTTTGGCAACATCGCTTAGCCTTGGTGATTCTGCTGTTTGTGGTCTGCTTCAAGCTGCCGGATAGTTTGGCGGGGCAAATGACCCCGACTTTTCTGCTGCAAATGGGGTTTAGCACCAGTGACCTGGGCATTATTCGCAGTTGGGTGGGATTGTTTGCCACTTTGACAGGAGCGTTTATTGGCGGGGAACTGGTGAGCCGCATCGGCACCTACCGCTGCCTGTTTATCTTTGCGGTGTTGCAAGGGATCGGTAATTTGGGCCTAGGGGCGATCGGGTTGGTGGGACAAAATTACCCGCTGCTGATCGGGGCGACGATTTTTGACAATATGGCTGGGGGTATGGGCACCGCCGCCTTTTTGGCTTTTTTGATGAGTCTGTGTGACCGGCAGTTCAGCGCCACCCAGTATGCCTTGCTCACCAGTGTGTTTGCGGTAGGCGGGACGTTGGCCGGAGCCGGATCGGGCTATTTGGCTGCTGCGGTAGATTGGCCGCTGTTTTACTTGATTACGGCGGTAACGGCAGCTCCGGCCATGCTGCTTCTGCTTTGGATCGGCCCCTCTACAGGGATCCCTTCTGCAACTCCAGTCATGGTTAGCGAGGGTGGAGAAACAGCGGCAGAGTCTGGAGAAGCAAACCTACACTGAGCACAAAGATAAGTACAAAAAAGGATCCCCACCCCAGCAGGGATCCCTTCTTCAAATGCAGATTGAGATCAACTCCGATTCGGACAAACAGCCTTACAGCACCGTATCCCTACGGACCGAGAGGTTTTGAATACGGGTATCTTGAGCCGTCGGAGTGTCAGGGTCAGTGAACACGCCAATCCGCTGTAAATAGAGAGCCAAGGCATTTTGTTCGCTACCGGGTGTATCGAAGGTATTGCCCGAGGGAGGCGCCAAATTCACTCGGTTGGCGTTGGAGAGCCTCGGGAAAGGATAATCATCCCCACCATCGGCCAAAAAGCCCAGAGTTACCAGACGGAAGGTACGGTTGGGGTTCCCTTCCAACTGACCGTTGCGTACCACCACATCTCGGCCACTTGGTGTATCCACCCGCAAGGAAATTATTCGGGATCCCGGTGGACGGGAGGGATCAAAGCTAAAGGCAAACCCGCCAATTTGTGGAAAACGACCTGGTGTAGCTCCCGGTTGGGTTTGAGCGACTCCATGCTCAACAACTTGTTTCAGCTCACTGGCCGTGACAGTCAGCAGGGAAAGTCCATTGTTGAAGGCCAGAGAACTCTCGATATCCAACTGAGAAATCTGTCCAGCTCGTTTACCCGCAGCCGGGTTGGCAAGGGGCGGGATCCGTTGTACCGGCTCGTTGCCACCGCCACCCGTAGTAGCCCCAATCGGGGCGCGAATACCACCACCATTCTTGAGGGAGATGACCGTGCTGGGGTCAATTGTCCGGGCGTAGGCCAGGTTAGCATCAGCAGTCAGGTTGCCCAGGTTGGTTTCTTCCGTGCGCACTTCCGCCCGCAACCCATTCAAGAAATTGGCGGTGGAACCAAAGGTACGGCCATCTTTAGCGCGAATGATGTTGCCAATGTCGTTGGCCACCCGCAGCACATCGGGATTGGGGGTACCCCCTACAGCCGCCACCCCCTGATCATCGGTGGCATAGGCACCACTGACCGGGTCGATGTTGCTAATCACGCCGTTGGCATCGAAGCTGACCACCAAACGACCGACATAGCGGTAGTTAGAAGCAGTATTCACCACCGCCACCGGCTGGCCACTGGGAGAGGTACGCAGAATCGGGTAATCGCCGGTACGGCGATCCGGCAAATCGGTGCGCAGACGATCTTCAGGCTTGGCAATCACCCGGTGGGATCCCCCCGCGATGATCACATCTACATCCCGCAACTGGCTGGCCAAATCCACTTCATTTTGCAACTGCTGCAGGTGGGCCAGCAGGAAGATCTTATTAATCCCCTGAGCCGTCAGCTCATCCACATAGGGTTGCAACACAAAGGCATTCACCTGATCGGTTTCGTCGAACCCTCCCTCCACTGTCACACGAGGGCCAGGGCTGGAGATACCCGCTAGACGGGTGGTGGTCGCTCCCACCAAACCAATGCGTTCGCCACCGACGGTAATCACAGCAGTGCGGGCAATTTTGTTGCGAATACTGCTGGCTTCCTGTCCATCTGCCGCGATATCGGAAGCAGTAATTCCATCACTATCCGGTGTAAAGGTCAGGTTGGCGCTTAAGTAAGGGAAGCGTGCCCCTGCATAGCCACGGCCACTGTCCGGTCGGATCAAATCACGGATTTGGCGAGTCCCTTGGTCAAACTCGTGGTTGCCAAAGGCAGCGGCCTCGAACCCGATGGCATTGATCATCTCAATATCTGCTTTGCCAGGGGTGCGGTTGTAGCGGCCAGCTAGCGAGGGATCCGTGCTGGCATTGTAGAAGGGGCTGGGAATGTAGTTATCCCCACTGGAAAGCACCACCGTATTGGGAAACTGGGGGCGCAGGGCGTTCACCACTGCCGAAAAGCGGGGTGCATCCTCTACGGCAGCCAAAGAGGCTTCCAGGTCGCTAGCATGCAGCACTTGCAGGGTAAAAGCGGTTGGCTGCGTCGATAAGACCACATTGGGATCCGTGCCGATAAAGCCGGCACCACCGCCGGTAGCCACTGAGCTGCTGCTGCTGCTGCCACAGGCGCTGGTTAGGCCAATCACCAAGCAGAACAACCCAATCCAAAGGGATTTGGCCCAAGCGTTCAAATGAACCCAGGCCCACCCCCTTGAGGTAAACCTCTGTACGCCGGGCTCCGGCGCAGCGTGAGCGTAACGAGATACTTTCATGACAATTGGTTCACTCCATCCACGAGATAAGGCGCGTCCGCGTTCACGTTACCAGGGTTGGGATGGAGGTATCGCTATGGTAAGTTTAAGGTTGAGTCAAGCTAGGGTTAAGCTTTGTCGTCAGGACTAGCGGGATCCCAGCCAAAGCACTGCAAATCCACCCGATGGTCGGAGTCAAATCGGATCCCTTCCGCTTCCAAGAGAACTTTTTGCAGGTGATCTTGACCGAGGCGAAACGGTGAATAGGAGATTCGCCCCTGCGCATTGATCACCCGTTGCCAAGGGATATCTGTCTCTTCCCCTTGGAGCCGAAACAGCGCATACCCCACCTGTCGCGCATAACCGGGATAACCGGCCAAGCGGGCCACTTGCCCATAGGTGGCCACCCGTCCAGTCGGGATCCGCCGGACAACATCGTAAAAACGCTGGTAGAGGTTAGCAGAAGGCCCTTGGGGAAGCACATGGGGCTCCAGTTTGCACGAAGGAGATTTTAACCGGTTTGGACAAGGACACCGGCATTGTTGGAGGAAACCGGCACTAGAGCTGTACTCAGACTTAGCCGAGAATGAAATAAACCCTCTAATAAATCCTCCAAACTAACTCAAGGAAGCCATGAGCTATTTGATTGCCGTACTGCCGGATCGCATCGCTGCTGAGGCTGCCTATAGCGCCCTGGAAAAGGCGGGGTTTTCCCTCAGTCAACTCAATCTTTTGGGAAGAGGGTATAAAACTGCCGATGAATTTGGCTTCATCGATCCAGCCCGGTCAGCCCGTCAGCAGATGAATCGTATGGCAGTTTGGTTGGTGCCCTTTGGCTTTTTAGCAGGGGTCGGATTCAGTATTTTGAGCGGGTTGGAGACCTTCGCTTGGGCGGGATCCGTCGGCAATCACCTGATTGGTGGACTGTTGGGCGGGGCAGCAGCGGCGATGGGCAGCTTCTTCGTCGGGGGTGGGGTGGGCCTGAGCAGTGGATCGGGAGATGCCTTGGCTTATCGCAACCGATTGAACGCGGGCAAGTATTTGCTTATCCTGCAGGAAGATACCGAAGCCCGCATCCGAGAGGCAACTCGCATTCTGCGCCAATTTGAGCCGGAAAATTTACAAGGCTACACCGAGCGCCCTTAAATCCAATCTCAGACCGCTTAGGGAGGGGGAGTTCACCGAATGTCATCAGCGGTGACGGCCAGCTGTGATAGGGTTGCGATTGCTCTTCAGGTTTGGGGATCCCACAGAACCCACCCTAGAGTCAGCGGTTCCGTCGGGGAGCAGCCGTCGGAGGTAAGGGGGAAAGTACGGTGCAAGACCGTCGCTGTCCCGCAGCTGTGAAGGGTGATTTCACCCCAGCCAGAATGCCCGCCGTCTGTTGCAGTGAACGCCATTCCTATTCTGCGAGGTACAGAAGTATGTCTCCGTTTTGGCAGGGATCCCCGGCGGGATCTCATCCTTTCCCCTATATGGCTTATGTGTCAGGCAAGAGAGTGTCCCGGAACTGGGTTGCTGTCTTGGGGGCACTGGCGGTGTGGTTGTCCTTCTCTCCGGCCTTTGCCCATCATGCTTTTGGGGGAGAACTGCCGCAGTCGTGGTGGCAGGGGTTCCTCTCGGGGCTGGCCCATCCACTGATTGGGTTGGATCATCTGGCTTTTATTGTCGCCATTGGGTTGATTTCTGCCGGCCAAAACTGGCGCTACGGGATCCCTTTGGGCTTCGTCCTGGCGGCTCTAGGGGGTACCGGGCTCCACATTGCCGGCCTTGATCTTTGGCTCATGGAATTGGGCATTGCCGGTTCGGTGGTGCTGTTTGGGTTGCTGCTGGTGCTGGCAAGGCAGGTCAAGGGCTGGGTGCTGCTGCTGTTTGGATCCCTGGCGGGGTTGTTTCATGGCTATGCCTATGCTGAGGCGATTATCGGGGCAGGATGGATGCCTTTGGTGTGGTATCTGATCGGGTTTACCGTCATTCAGTACGGGGTAGCCCTCCTTAGCTTGGGGGTGGCTGAGTATTTGGGATCCCGTGTTTCCGGGCTGACCCGCTGGGCCGGTTGGATCATCACGGGGGTGGGGGCGGGCTTCCTCACCTTGGCGGTGGTGGGGTGACGGGATGCGCCAGTCTCCAAGTCTGCTGATCGGCTCTCTTGCGCTGGGGATCCCTAATCCAGTACAAGGATAACGGTGAAGATCTGTAACAACGAGGGGAAAACACATGGAGCGCACCTTTATCGCCATTAAACCGGACGGTGTGCAGCGGGGCCTAGTGGGCACCATCATCCAACGCCTAGAAAGCCGGGGGTACCAACTGGTGGGCCTGAAGCTGATGCAGGTGAGCCAGGAGCTGGCGGAAAACCACTATGCCGAGCACAAAGAGCGGCCCTTCTTCCCTGGGTTGGTGCAATTTATCACCTCTGGACCGGTTGTTGCCATGGTTTGGGAAGGCAAAGGGGTGGTAGCCGCCGCCCGCAAGTTGATCGGCAAAACCAACCCCCTTGAGGCTGAGCCAGGTACCATTCGCGGGGACTTTGGCATTGATATTGGCCGGAATATCATCCACGGCTCCGATGGCTTGGAAACGGCACAACGGGAAATTGCCCTCTGGTTTGGCGACTCAGAACTGGTGAACTGGACAAGTAGCGCCCAAAGCTGGATTTATGAGTGATTGATTAGTACATTGCTCTGAGCCTAGCTTGAAAGCAGGGTCAATCTTCCTCTCGCAAGGCCAAGGATTGTGTAAACGTGAATTTGAATCCCCACCAGCAGCCGCTGCAAATCCCATCCCTTTCGGTAAGATAGAGGCGAAGCCAGTAGCACTTCTCTTCCTTCCTCCACCAGGCTCCAATTGGCACGTTTGGCTGCTGCTTCTCTCTCCAAGGGATCCCCTTGGAGAAAGTTGATCATCTCGATCATTTTTAGTGGGTGAGGAGGAAGATTGAAAGACATCATGGAAGGGTTCGCACCGTCGCCAACCCTAGCTGGAATCGGATCCCTGCCCGAAGCCGCTGGCCCCGTTTTGCACATCACCGGCAAGCACCCTTTACAAGGCCATATTCCCATTGGCGGAGCGAAAAACTCAGCTCTGGCACTCATGGCAGGATCCCTTTTGGCCCCCGCTGCCTGTCGCATTCAGAATGTACCGCGTCTGTTGGATATCGAACGCATGGGGCAGATCCTGACCACGTTGGGGGTCAAAGTTTCCCATGTCGGTCATACCCTCGACCTAGATGCCAGTTCCCTCAAAACCTGCCAAGCTCCCTACGAATTGGTCAGTCAGTTGCGGGCTAGCTTTTTTATCACTGGGCCGTTGTTGGCGCGTTTGGGAGTGGCACGAGTGCCTTTACCTGGCGGCTGTGCCATCGGATCCCGTCCGGTGGATCTGCATGTGCGTGGGTTACAGGCATTGGGAGCAACCGTCCAGATCGAACATGGGGTGGTTCATGCCTATGCTCGCCGGTTGGTGGGGACTCGCATCTACCTCGACTATCCCAGTGTCGGTGCTACAGAAACCCTGATGATGGCGGCAACGCTGGCGGACGGGGAAACGGTGATCGAAAATGCCGCCCAGGAACCAGAAGTGGCGGACTTGGCCCATTTTTGTCAGGCGATGGGAGCCCGCATTCGCGGTGTAGGCACCAATACGCTGGTGGTGGTGGGGGTGCCCCGTTTGCATGGCACGGAATACACTGTCATCCCCGATCGCATTGAGGCCAGCACCTATCTCATTGCTGGGGCCATCACCCGTTCTAACCTGACGGTTGGCCCGGTTATTCCTGACCATCTGCGGGCGGTGATCGCCAAATTGCAAGCGATGGGACTGCGGGTGGAAGAAGAAGGCCCGAATCGACTGCGCATTGCTCCAGCCCAATTGGAATCCGGTTGGCTCTGTCAGGCTACGGATATTCAAACGTTGCCCTATCCAGGGTTCCCTACGGATGTACAAGCGCCGATCATGGCTTTGGCTGCCCTCAGTGAAGGCAGTTGCACCATCGAGGAGACGGTATTCGAAAACCGGATGCACCACATTCCCGAACTCAACCGCATGGGAGCGGACATTCGCCTGAAAAACCGTGTGGCCCTAATCCGCGGGGTGCCCTCTTTTTCTGCTGCCCCGGTGGTGGCTACCGATCTGCGGGCGGGTGCGGCACTGGTGTTGGCGGGGTTAGCGGCTGAAGGCTCCTCTACCATCCACGGATTGCACTACATCGATCGCGGTTACGAAGCTATTGACGAGAAGCTGCGCAATGTCGGGGCAAAGGTGCATCGGGGGGAAAGCACAGCGCGGATCCCGGTTACGGCTTGAGAGGGTGTGGCCCGCCTCTTGGTTGTGCTGGTGGGGGTAAGCTGGCTCAACGGCGGAGCAGGCCAAAGGCGAAGGTGCGGCCTTGCTCAAAGCTCATGGCCAACTTAATCCAGAGCATGGCATAGGGTTCTAGCAAGCGGGCACTGGCCAGGGATCCGGCATCAACAGCCTCAAACCCCACCTCTTCCGTTTGGGAAGGCACTTGGGGGCCAGACTTTCGCAACGCACCACCCGCAAGCTCAATCTCACGGAAGCCGGACAGCTTTATTTCGCTTTATTTCCAGTGCTGTGAGCGCATCTTGGCGGATATGGAGGAGGCCGGCCAATCAGGTGGTGATGCAGATGCAAGCCCAGCTCATAGGTATCTTGCGTCTATCGGCGTTGTGGTTGTTGGGTTCAACCCTGTTTGGTGATGAACTATTCTGGGGGGCAGGCGTCTGCAGTTTTGGATTGGATAGCAGCGCATCCACTAACCCAGCCCAATTAACTCATGGGTAGCTTAGCGGATGTATTCCTTGAGGACGCTATTGCGGTTAGGGTGCCGCAGTTTTCGCAGGGCTTTGGCTTCGATCTGCCGGATCCGTTCACGGGTGACGTTAAAGATCTGCCCAATCTCTTCCAGGGTTTTCATGCGGCCATCGTCCAAGCCGTAGCGCAATTTGAGTACGTCTCGTTCCCGTGAGGTGAGGGTTTCTAAGACACTTTCAAGATCTTCTCGTAGCAGGACTTTGGCCACCCGATCCTCTGGAGTTTCTCCATCTGACTCGATGAAGTCCCCTAGGCGAGAATCTTCTTCTTTGCCAATCGGAGTTTCTAAAGAGATGGGGAGCTGAGCCGACTTGGCGATGAACCGCAACTTCTCGATGGTGATCTCCATACGGGTGGCGATCTCTTCTTCGGTGGGTTTGCGACCCAATTCCTGGGAAAGCAGCTTGGTAACCTTTTTAATGCGGGAGATGGTCTCGTAGAGGTGCACCGGCAAGCGAATCGTGCGGGATTGGTCAGCAATGGCACGGGTAATGGCTTGCCGAATCCACCAGGTGGCATAGGTGGAGAACTTGTAGCCCTTCTCGTGGTCAAATTTCTCGGCTGCCCGAATCAACCCCAGGGATCCCTCTTGGATCAAATCCTGAAAGGATAGGCCCCGGTTCATGTATTTCTTAGCGATGGAAACCACCAAACGCAGGTTAGACTGCACCATCTTCTCCTTGGCCCGACGCCCCCGATGCAACCGCCGCCGAAAATCTGGTAAAGGCATCTTTACTTCTTCGGCCCAGAGGGCATCTGGCACTTCTTCCGGGTCTTCCCAGAGGCCCATGCGGTCAAAAATTGCTTCTCGGATCCGCTCTAGCTCCAATAAATCCGCAATTTTGCGGGCCAGCTCAATTTCCTCATCTGCTCGCAGCAGCCGAATGCGCCCAATCTCCTGTAGGTAGACCCGAATCGAGTCATCGGTGTAGTGCTTCTTTTTGCTGGCGGCTTTACGCTTCGAACGCCCCTTAGCTTCAGTACTGGCGGCTTCGCCCTCCTCTTCTAGGGCTTCCTCTTCTTCGTCTTCCTCATCAAAAGCATCAGTGTCACTGGCATCCAGTTCAATCTCGATTGTGTCCGCTCCGTTGTCCTGATCAGAACCCAGAGGGAGGGAAGGTCGATTTTCCAAATCCGGTTCGAGAAGAGCTGTTTTACCAGACTTCACCAATTCCTTTGCTTGAGTCATGCTGAGTTCCTCGTGATCCTGATCACAGACAACGAAAGGCGACTAAGAGAACCTAAACACCAAAGGGAAGAGAGCGACTGCCATCCCTGCGTTCGCCGATGCCCAGAGAGCCTAACTGGAGAGAGTAGGGATCCGCAGGCAAAAATTTTACTTGCTTTAGGCAAGTCTGCCCGCCTCTTAACAGCCGATCGCTCGGGTCAATCTCGAAGCAGATATCGCTCATAGGGTTCAACGAAATTAGCGCAAAACTCGTTTTGGTGAGCAGGACCTTTTGAGACTCCAAAAGGTGAACCCTTCTCTTCGCCGATCCTCCGATACAGTGCGAGGCACTTGATGAAGAGGGCAGGACATTCAGCACCTCAACAACTCCCAACAGGCAAGGAGAAGTTCCCCTACAACAACCCACAACTGGCTTTGAATCGCGCCTCTGCAGGCAACTGTAGCCGTTCACACCAAAACGTCCTTCCTAAGTTAGCCCGCTCTTTGGCAAACAGCAATGGGGCAGGCAAAGAAAATGTTAACTTCACCCAATCATCACCAGGAATGGGGATCCCTATGCAGGGAGTTAACTCACTCGCGTAGTCCAGAGAAATGGCCGAATGCTAACCTGAATCAGACTTTCACCCCGTTTGGGACTAGACTCCTATGACGCATCCCTTCCTGCAGCGGCTCCAGGAGCACGTGATTGTTTTCGATGGAGCGATGGGATCCTCGCTGCAAGCTCAAAACCTAACGGCAGAGGATTTTGGCGGCCCAGAGTTGGAAGGTTGTAATGAGATGTTGGTGCTGACTCGACCGGAGGCAGTGGAAAAGGTACACCGAGGTTTTCTGGAGGTGGGGGCGGATGTGGTCGAGACGGACACCTTCGGGGCCACCTCGATTGTCTTGGCGGAGTACGGGATCCCGGACAAAGCCTACGAACTGAATGTGGCGGCGGCGCGTTTGGCCAAGCAGGTGGCGCAGGAGTATTCCACCCCTGACAAACCCCGCTTTGTGGCCGGTTCTATTGGTCCCACCACCAAATTACCGACTCTAGGACACATTGGCTTTGATGAGATGCGGGCCAGCTTTGCCGAACAGGTGCGGGGGTTGCTCGACGGCGGGGCGGATCTGTTGATCATTGAGACCTGTCAGGACGTGTTACAGACCAAGGCGGCCTTGGCGGCTGTGCAACAAGTCTTTACAGAAAAAGGTTTTACAGAACAAGGTGCGCTTCGCCCGCCGGTGGTGGTCTCGCTCACCTTTGAGGTGCAGGGGACGATGTTGGTGGGCACCGAGATTGGGGCGGCTCTGGCGATTTTGGAACCCTACCCGATTGATGTGCTGGGGCTCAACTGTGCCACCGGCCCCGACAAAATGACGGAGCACATCCGCTATCTCTCCAAACATTCCCCGTTCCCGATTTCCTGTATTCCCAACGCCGGGCTGCCGGAAAACATTGGTGGCCAGGCCCATTACAAACTCACCCCCGAACAATTGCGCTTTCATTTGCAGCATTTTGTCCAGGATCTGGGCGTGGCAGTGGTGGGGGGCTGCTGTGGAACCCGACCGGATCACATTGCCGCTCTTGTCGAGGCGGTGCAAGGGTTGCGACCCAAACCCCGAACCGTAGAGCGGATCCCTGCGGCAGCGTCGATTTATGCTCCCCAGCCCTACGCGCAGGACAACTCCTTCTTGATCATTGGCGAGCGGGTCAATGCCAGCGGCTCCAAAAAGATGCGGGAGCTGCTCAATGCGGAAGACTGGGATGGTCTGGTGGCCCTAGCCCGAGAACAGGTGCGGGAGGGATCCCATATTTTGGATGTCAACGTGGACTACGTGGGCCGCGATGGCGTGCGGGATATGCACGAGCTGGTGTCGCGGCTGGTCACGCAAATCCAAATCCCCCTGATGCTGGACTCAACCGAGTGGCAAAAGATGGAGGCGGGCCTGAAGGTGGCGGGGGGCAAATGTTTGCTCAACTCCACCAACTACGAAGATGGCGAAGAGCGCTTTTTGAAGGTACTGGAATTGGCCAAACTTTACGGTGCTGGGGTGGTGGTGGGTACCATCGACGAAGAGGGGATGGCCCGTACTGCCGAGAAAAAGTTTCAGATTGCCGAGCGAGCCTACCATCAAGCGGTCGCCTTCGGGATCCCGCCCTACGAGATTTTTTTCGACCCATTAGCCCTACCCATTTCTACCGGCATTGAGGAAGACCGGGGCAATGGGGCTGCCACTATCGAAGGGATCCGCCGCATTCGCCAAGCGTTTCCGGAAGCCCATATTGTTTTGGGGATCTCCAACGTCTCCTTTGGGTTATCCCCTGCCGCCCGCATGGTGTTGAATTCGGTGTTTTTGCACGAATGTCGGGAAGCGGGTATGGATGCGGCCATTGTTAGCGCTGCCAAGATCCTGCCCCTGAGTAAAATCCCGGAGGATCAGCAGCAGGTGTGTCGGGATTTGATCTGGGATCGGCGACAGTTTAATACCGAGGGGATTTGTACCTATGACCCTCTGACTGAATTGACGCAACTGTTTGAGGGTGTCTCGGGGAAAGATCTGCGCTCTACGGGATCCCTGGCGGATTTGCCCCTAGAAGAACGCCTACGACGACACATCATTGATGGGGAACGGATTGGCTTAGAAGATACCCTTGCGGAAGCTCTACAAAAGTATCCACCCCTAGAAATCATCAATACCTTTCTGCTGGATGGCATGAAAGAGGTGGGGGAACTCTTTGGTTCAGGGAAGATGCAGCTGCCGTTTGTGTTGCAGTCGGCGGAAACCATGAAGGCGGCAGTCAAATATTTAGAGCCATTCATGGAAAAAGTAGGTGGAGATGCGGTCAAGGGTACCTTTTTGATTGCCACCGTCAAAGGGGATGTACATGATATTGGCAAAAACTTGGTGGATATTATCCTCACCAACAATGGCTATAAAGTGATCAATTTGGGCATCAAGCAACCGGTAGAAAATATCATTGAGGCTTATGAAAAGTATAAAGCTGACTGTATTGCCATGAGTGGCTTGCTGGTGAAATCCACTGCCTTTATGAAAGAAAATCTGGAGGTATTTAACGAGCGGGGCATTACTGTTCCTGTGATCCTAGGGGGGGCTGCTCTGACGCGCCGCTTTGTGGAGGAAGATTGCCAAAAGACCTACAAAGGCCAAGTCATTTACGGTCGGGATGCTTTTGCCGATCTGCACTTTATGGATCAATTGATGCCTGCCAAAGCCGCAGGACAATGGGATGATCACCTGGGCTTTTTGAACGGATCCCAGAATGGGGGATCCCACTCCGATGCTCATGACAAAGTCCAGCTAGAGCCAGAAGAGATGGACGCTACCCTCCCTGCCCCGGAAGTGACGGTGGGATCCACCCCCGAACCGATTGAGCTACAGGAGCAAGATACCCGTCGTTCGGAAGCCGTGACCCTAGATACGGAGCGACCGATTCCACCCTTTTGGGGCTCCAAAATCCTGACCTCGGATCAGATCCCTTGGTCAGAGGTCTTTTTCTACATCGATAAGCAAGCCCTAGTGGCGGGGCAATGGCAAATTCGCAAGCCCCGTGAGCAATCTGCTGAGGAGTTTGCCGAGTTTATGGCTACGCAAGTGGATCCAGTAATCGAACGCTGGAAAGAACGGATTGTTAGCGAGGACATCCTACATCCCAAGATTGTGTATGGGTATTTCCCCGCCCAAGCTGAAGGGAATCGTTTGATCATTTTCGATCCGGCTAGTTTTCCAGAGTTGTTTCTGCTGGATCCCGACTCCAACACCTATTTCCAATTGCCGACGGTGGAGCGTCTTCAATGGACGCCTCAAACCCGAGAGTTGGCCTGCTTTACTTTCCCTCGCCAAAAAACCGGAAATCGCTACTGTATTGCCGACTTTTTTGCGGATCGCTCTACAGGATTGGTGGATGTTTTCCCAATGCAAGCCGTAACTGTGGGTGCAGAAGCGACCACCTATGCCCAACATTTATTCGCCAATAACCAGTACACCGATTATCTCTATTTCCACGGCATGGCGGTCACTCTCGCAGAAGCCTTAGCGGAATGGTGTCATGCCCGTATCCGGCGGGAGTTGGGATTTGCCCAGGAAGATAGCTCTGATATCCGCAAGATTTTACACCAAGGTTATCGCGGATCCCGCTATAGCTTTGGGTATCCTGCCTGCCCACACATTCCTGATCAACGGGTTTTGTTGGATCTGCTCAAGGCGGATCGGATTGGCCTAACCATGGATGAAAGCGATCAGTTGGATCCGGAACAATCCACCACTGCAATCATCACCTATCATCCGGCAGCTCGCTACTTTAGTGCGTGAGCTTGACGGGTTCTTCTAATCTCTAGCAGGATAGAACCATAGTGGTTCCCTTATGGTGGTTCCCCATGCCCACAAGCCTGACTTTGAAGAATATTCCTGACATTCTCTATGAGCGATTGAAAGCCTCAGCAGAAAAGAATCGGCGCAGCTTGAACAGTGAAGCCATCGTGTGCTTAGAATCCGTACTGCTGCCAACCCAGATCTCACCTGGTGAACGCCTAGCCAGAGCTCGCCAACTCCGGGCCTCCTTGTTCCCAGGGAAATTCCATTTGCAGGACATTGAGGCCTTTAAGCAGCAGGGCCGTCCATGATCGTGGTTGACTCCAATGTTTTGGCGTACCTGTACTTGCCAGGTACGTACACTGCTGCTGCCGAATCCTTACTGGAGCAGGAGCCAAACTGGGCTGCCCCGATCCTTTGGCGCAGTGAATTTCGAAACATACTGGCTGGATACATGAGACGTGGGGATATTTCTTTGATATTTCTTTTGAGCAGGCTATGGGCTTGCAGCGAGAGGCTGAGAGCTTACTGGAAGGTTCAGAATTTGAAGTTGACTCGCTGACCGTCTTGGAGCTTGTCCAAAAAAGTGACTGCTCTGCCTACGATTGCGAGTTCGTGGCTTTGGCTGTCACCCTCAACACCAAACTAGTTACTCTGGACAAAAAGCTTTTGGGCGCTTTCCCGAAATTAGCTATGACTCTCCCTGGGAGCTGATTTATTGATCCATTTGTATCTATTATTTAGTTATTTAGTTTATTGACACTCCCCCGGTTAGAAACCGGGGGATTCTCCCTTCTAGCTCCCCACAGCTTGAAGCTGTGAGGGATTCATGGAGTTCAGGGGATTGCCAACTACCCCATCCCCTGAGCCGACCGTACCCATTACAGATACGGCTTCTTTTAGACTCAGGGGACACGAAAAGCCGTCCCACTGGGCAATGTTTATGGCGGCATTCCAGTCGGCATCACAGCAATACCCGTCCTGCCCAGTGAACAGATGCCCACTCCTTTTCCCAATCAATCCTGTCCTGTGGTCAGTTTTGGATGTGTAGGCAGCAGGGCGCTTGTGCAGCGTCCTACCCGCCATCTCCAGCTTGTAGGCAACCTTCCACTCCAAGTCGTAGTACGACCAGGTATGGCGCGATTTCCCGGCATCCGAACGCGCCTTCTGGCTCTGTCTGGATTGGCGGATACCTGAGAGGTCTTCCATCCACACATCCGCATTTACCGCATTGGCAAACCGTACAATGCGACGGCTAACGGTGTGGTTGACCGCCCTCATCCAACGGGCTTCTTTGCGCTCCAGTCGCTTGAGTGCTCGGTATTTACCCGCCTGTTGCAACTGGGCACGACGCTTCTGGAAACGACGACGACGATAGGCTACCTCTCCACCCCCAAAAAACACCGCCCGACCCCAACGGGTGGCCGCCACCGCCAAACGGTTCTGCCCCTGGTCAACACCCAGTCGCTCCGTACTCTTCACTTCGGGAACTTCCCAAGTGATAGATACAACCGCGTACCAACAGCCCCGTAGCTTCATGAGTTTCAAGGTTCCCCGTTCACAATCCTGTTCGGCCAGGATGCGCTCAAGACGCTCGGCATAGTAGGAACTGCCAACCTCAAGGGGAACCCGCTTGTCACCCTGAATTGTGGGGAAGCTCACTGAGTAGGTGCTACCTACTTTGTGCAGCTTCCAGTTTTGGTTGTTGACCTCTGGCCAGAACACTTTGAAGTGTTTGACCCGCCTACCCGCCTTCCCTTTGAGGATGCGAATCACCTGGTTGGAGAGGGCCGACTTGAGTGGGGTTACCACTTTGGCGGTTGTCAAGGCTTTTCGTTCCTTCGGACTGATGCGGAGCAGTTCGTTTGCCAGTTCGGTTGTCGCACAAACCGTCTGGTCGAACATCTCTGCTTTGACCGCATTGAGGTCAAGAAACTTGAGCTTGAGTGTGGTGGTGACCCGTTTCATGGGGACTATTGTATGTACTATAAATTCAGCCTGTGCGCTTATATCCCCCGGTTGGAAACCGGGGGCTTTACGCTGCTCTTCGTAAGGTTGGTAAAATGGGGGCCTTGGCGGAGGCGACCGAGCAGAGGGGATCCGATCACCACAACCAAAGTGACAAGAATGATCAGCGTCGAGAGGGCATTGATCTCAGGGGTGACCCCTCGCCGTACAGAGCTATAAATCAGAATGGGCAGAGTGAGACTTTCCGGCCCACTGGTGAAAAAGGAGATGACAAAATCATCAATCGAAAGGGTAAAGGCCAACAGGGCAGCCGCGAGGATCCCGGGCATTGCGAGTGGGAGTGTCACATAGCGCAGTTTTTGCCAGGTATTGGCATAGAGATCATGAGCTGCCTCTTCTAGAGCAGGATCCAGCAGTTGCAACCGGCTGCGCACCACAATCGCCACGAAAGAGATTTGGAAGGTGATGTGGGCCAGGATCATCGTCCCCAAACCCAGCTCGAACAAGCCGGTGTAATAGCGCAAAAACCGATAAAACAGCAGCAGAGTAATCGCCATCACGATATCTGGGATGATCACGGGCAGGAGCATCAGTCCTTGAAAGGCATTTTTCCCAGGGAAGCGATAGCGATACAGACCGTATCCCAACAGGGATCCGAACACCGTGCTGATCAGGGTGCTGACCAGAGCCAGGATCAAGGTGTTTTGAGTGGCTCGCCAGGCCATCGGATTCTGGAACAGCGAAATGTACCAGTCAAAGGTGAACCCTGTCCATACCAAGCCAAAGCGGGCGCGGTTAAAGGAATAAAGGATAATCAACAAGATGGGCAGATACAGAAAGGCATAGAGGGCATAACTGACTCCACGCAACCAAGCTGGCATTTGTCCCATCGGCACTATCCTGCAATCCAAACCGGCTGTCCCAAATTGTAATGAGTCTAGTGCGCTTTATTGTTTGTGTTCTGCACGACGTGTAGCACCCTAGGTGGTCGCTTCATCAGCCACACACATCCAATACCGGCAATTCCACCTGCTCCACCTGCGGTCGAAAGCCCAACCAAGGGGTAGCCAACTGGGCGAATCGCTCCGGATCCCCGCTGACACAAAATCGGTCCCATCTGCCTGTCCGGGTGCCAGAGTGAGGATAACGCAGCCCCCACAATCCCAGTTCTTTCGCCAGGGATCCCACCAAGGCTACCCCCGGATCCACCCGTTTGACGGAGCGAGGCAACAGAGGCTGCAGGATCGGATCCAGAACCGGATAATGGGTACAGCCGTAGATGAGGGTGTCGATCCCCTGCTGCAACAGCGGCTGCAAATAGCATTCGGCAGCTTGGCGTAGAGCCTGGCTATCCGTTTCCCCTGCTTCGATCAGGGGGACAAATTCTGGGCACGCCTGTTCCCAACACTGAATGGGGTGGAGGAATCTTTTCGGATCGAGAGCGCTGTATTCCTGAATCGCTTTTGAGTAGGCGCGGCTGTTGACCGTGGCTGCCGTGGCAATCACCCCAATTCGGGATCCCTGAGTTAAGGCTGCCTGGGCACCGGGCAAAATTAGGCCGAACATGGGCAGGGCAAATTCCTGACGCACGCGGTCTAAAGCCAAAGCGGAGCTGGTATTACAGGCCATCACCACCAACTTGACCGGCTGCGCCTGCATCCACGTCAAAATTTGCCGCACAAAGGTCAAGATCTCTTCCGGGGAACGTTCTCCGTAGGGGACTCGTGCTGTATCGCCAAAGTAGAGCAGCTGTTCATGGGGCAATTGCCTCCGCAGGGTTCGCCACACGCTCAGTCCCCCCAAGCCGCTATCGAAGACCCCAATCGGCCAACGGGGATCCGGCCCTTCCCCCGACATCCATTTAGGCACCATGCTTAACGCTCCTCAACACCACTCACACCTACCGGGGCTTGACCTGCTGGATCTGAGGATCCATGATTTTTGACCCTTTTTGAGTCTCGACGACGGCTCTCCCCTAGCGCAAGCTCAACGGTTGCGCAAAAAGGCTTCAATGCCATCCGCGATGGCTCGGGATAGGATGGCCTGATATTCTGCCGTGGACAATTTTCGCCCTTCCGTTGGATTGGTCAGATAGCCCAACTCCAACAGCACAGAAGGCATTCCTGTCGGGGTTTCCCGCACCATGAAAAACCGCGCTCGTCTCACTCCCCGATCGGCAGCTCCGGTCGCCCTGACCAAGCTGCGGTGCAAGGTGGCGGCCAGCTCAGCGCTATCCGGTCGGAGGTAATAGGTTTCGATCCCATGGACGCTAGAACGATCCAGAGCATTGGCATGAATGCTCACCAACAGGGTTGCATTGGCTTGTACCGCGATATCCACCCGCGGCTGCAACAAAATCTCCCGGTCATCCGTACGGGTCATCACCACCCCATAGCCGCGCTCCTGGAGCAGCTGTTGCACCTGCTTAGAAATGGACAGGGTGATGTGCTTCTCTTGGATCCCATCCACGCCGATGGCGCCGGGATCCCGGCCTCCATGTCCTGCATCAATGACAATCACTGGCCTCCCAACCGGCAATTGCCCCGGTTGAGGGGACGGCGACACTTGCGGCTGAGCCATCGGCAAAGGGGCATTGAGGGGTTGTAACTGCAGGGTAATCCGACGGGATCCCTGGCCGGGGTTGGGCTCAAAAACATTAAACTCCTCAGAGGGCTGCACCAGGATGCTGACGGTTCGCTCATCCTCCTGAACAAAGCGAATCCGAGCCACGGGTCCATTGGCAGGCAAGCCGGGATCTGGCAAGGATTGCGGCAGACGGGCAGGGGCCACACTGATGCGATACCCCCCACTGTCGGGATCCCATCCGGCCCGGTAAAACATGAACCCATCGGCACTAATGGTTAGCTGATTACCCTGAAGCTGTACCGATTGCAGCGTTGCCAGGGGCCCACTGGCCCCCGAAGCATTCGTATCGGGCAGGAGGCTGGCCTGCATTCCACCCCCAGCCGGTTGAATCCAGATGCCTCCCCGCTGAGGGTCATAGCGGGCTTCCCAGTCGCTACTAGAGGGATCCACATCCAGCACTACCCGCGCTACTGTCGGCTCAAATTGCCCGATTCGCAGGCGGGAAACCCCTAGCCGGTTGATGGTGTAGGCCCGCTGGGTGAGGGCGGAGCTGAGGGAGGTTTGCAGAAAGTCCACCACCACTCGATCCGGGTCGAGAATCCGCCGCACCGTGGTGGAGGGGCTGCCTTGAGTGCGGATGAAAAAGCCTTCCGATTCTGGGGATACCGCCAAGATTTGGTTGCCGGAACGGGAGGCTGGCGGAGGGAGGGGCAGACTGGGGGCTTGGCTGCGAGGGGGTGGGGTGGGCAAAGGGGGGGGGCCGATGCACCACTGGAGGGGGGGAGGGGGGAAGATAAAGAGAGATTCCCGGCCTGGGTAAATTGAACGGCCCAGCGGGAAGGATTCGCGGTGAGCAGTTGCAGTTGGTTCAGGCTGAGGGGTTGCCCCGGTTGCAGATGCAGCACAAAGCGGGTGATCGTATCTGTGAGCTGGCTAATTTGCAGGGATCCAACTCGACCGGAAAAGGTTTGGGTTTGCGGATCCCGTCCAAAACGGGTATTCGGGAAGTCCAAGACCACACGGGGTGGATCTTGCAAAATAAATAGGAAGGGCCGTACCTCCCCTTGCGTGTTGACCTCTAAGCGCCCTTGCTCAGGGCTATACTGCCAGTTTTCGATCCGGGATAAGCCCGTTGTTGTTGCTTGCGCTTGAACAGGTTGGGGGGAGAACAGGCCGGCTCCAGCCAAGCCCCATAGCAGCATCGCTCCCCACAGGCCCGAAGGGATCCGGCATTGCTTTGCATAGCGTTGACCATCACCGGGATCCCGTCTTGCCCCTAGCTTGTCGAATTCAGGCATGACACCCCACAAACTCCAGCACACCTGCTGCTCTCAACTATACCAGCGTCCTTTCGGGGCGGCCTGAGGAGGAGCGCAATTTCACTATTGTCACTGTTGTTTGCAGGGGAACCTATCTTCTATGGTCGTAGAGTAGGGTAAAGCTCATAGGGATGCAAGGCCAACCAGATCCACTTGCTCTAGCGCAGGCTGGACATGCCAAATCGATCGTGCAGGTGGTGCGGGCAGAGTTATTGCGACAACGCTGGCCGGTTCAGGTGAGCTTTACGGATGAGGTGCTGCGGATTCAACTGCTGGGATCCCCTCAACACCAGTCCCTTGCCCCCCAAGCCACCACAGCACGGATCTTTCAGATCTTGAAGCAACTGCGGATCCCACGCTTGGGTCAGATAGAAATTCAAGCGTTACAGGGATCCCAACTGCTGTGGCAGCGGAGTCTGCGACTGGGCTCCCAACGGCGGTTGGATCGCTTTGCTTTTGACAGCTTAACGGTTAATGTTTGGGCTTTGCCGATTGCATTTGTGGTGGCCTTGATGGTGAACAATATCGGCTGGCTGCAATTGTTCCATTTACCCTTGCACATCTGGATCCACGAGTTCGGCCATGCCACGGTTGCTTGGTGGAGTGGGCATCGTGCGTTGCCCTTGCCTTTCGGGTGGACAAGCATCAGTTTACAGCGGGATCCCTTTGTTTATTTTGGGATTTTATTTCTGCTCAGCTTACTGTTTGGATCTGGCTGGAAAGAAAGAATCCTCTGGCCAAAGGTATTGGCTATCGTTCTGGCTCTGTTGCAGTTTTATATGACTTGGATCATGCCCAATCGTACCAAGGAGATGTTATTTGTGTTTGGCGGCATTGGAGGAGAGTTCTATCTAAGTACCTTTTTGATTGCCTGTTTCTACTTCCGATTTCCCGATCGCTGGCGATGGGATTTTTGGCGCTTTGTGGTGCTGGGGATCGCAGCAAGCAGTCTGTGGAAAAGCTTCTGGCAATGGCACACCATTCAACTGGGCCTAGCTGAGATTCCGTGGGGGACTTTGTTTGGCGGGCAGGGGGATGCAGGCGGCGATATGAACCGCCTTAATTACGACTTCGGCTGGAGTGCAGATCAAATTATCCAAACCTACAGTGGGTTGGGGGATCTCTGTGCTTTGGTGGTGCTTGGTTTATACGGGGTGTTTTTGCTACGCATGAACGATGAGATTTGGCTTAATCTTCAGACTCGACTTACCCTCTGGACTGATGCTGTGATTGGGTTTGGCAAACGCCGCTAAATTAGCCCCAGAGGGATTTCTCCACTGATTCATTTGTTCATTTTATTTAAGATCATTTAAGACACCTGGGGAGGGCACCAGAAAAGATTTTGGCTGGAAATCCCTAGTGAGTGGAGGATACTTCCCATGATCTCGGTGCAGTGCCTCCAGTGGTCGTGATCCGCATACATGCGATCGGGGTTAAACTCCAGATCATAATGAAGAACATTGGGGATCCCTGCAAATTCCTCAGAAGGTTGTGGAGAGAGAATCAACAGCACAAAAGGCTTGCCTTGGCACTTGGCTTCCAGCTTGGTCATCAAGTCGAGTACCACGTTGCGTTGACAGCCGCCCGTCCGCACAAATAGAAGTTTATCAGCTTTTTCTAAAACATACCTAAAGCGTTTGGCACGCGCACTATACCGAGTTTGCATCCGTTCGTGAACCGGCCTCATATCATGGATGGGATCATCACTCTCTTCTACCTCGTGACCGAAAGATAATCCTGTCCATTTGCTGTGATAAATGCGTTTTTCTTCAGGATTGTAGTGCAAGTAGCAGGGATCCCACATACCCTGAAAATCATTCTGGATCATATCCGCCACATCAGCTAAGTTGCTGGTGCGGGTCAAATCAAAAGGAAATGCAGGCCCATCATATTCCAACTTATAGAGAAGCATTCGTACCGCACAGCGATCCCCGAGCGGAACAATGGCAACTCGACTGATCTCCGACAAGGGACATCGATACTCCAGCAGCATGACCGAGTGGGGTGGAGCTTTGACCCGACTTTCCAGCCCATCTGCTCCAATCATCATGGTTCGGAACGGAGCATCTGGTTTTTGGGGATCCTGATAAACCCCCGCTGGCATGGCTTTGAGAGCTGCCCGGACTTCTTTCCACATGGGGTGAATGTTGTACTCATGTTCGGTTGTGTTGATCACGTACAGGCAAGGAGGAATCTCTGTTCCATCCACTGACCGCTTGCATTGGAGTAGCACTAGGCATCCATCATCAAAAAGAGGTTGTATCCCTTGTTGTGAGAAAAACTGTCTTGAAGGGAAAAACCTGAAATCTCCACCCGCAGGAATGGTGAGAGGAGTTTTGAGCGTACCATCCTCCCGAATCAACAGGTGCAATAAAGTTGCAGGAGTAGAATCTTCTGCAATGTAGAGTCCCGGCTGCAGAGCACCCTTTTGGAATGTTGTTTGCAGTGCTGTTTGTAGAGCCTGCCAGTCTGGGTTGAGGGTGTAGTTATAGGGAGTGATGTTCATAACCCGCAGGGAACCTGTGGCCCTATCGGCTGTGAGGCCAAAACCCTGGCCATCGAAAAAGACTGGCAATTCCTTGTGAGGAAGAGCTTGAGAAGCTGTCATCATTTGCTGGGGATCAAAAAGCGCAAGATCAACGGACTCAAACATCAATTCATGTCCCTTGGAGTTGGGGTGAGCGGCATCGAAACAGAGACCGGTTTTCCAACGCCCTTGACCATCTTCTAAGGCTGGCAACCAGTTGAAAACTGGGTAGCCCCAACTCAGCATGTGATAGTGAGTTTCCCAAAGTAGGCTATGGTGTTCAGCCGTGTAGTCTCCATGGGGGTAAACCCCACCCAAAATCGGCAAGGCTCCTATCTGCTCCGTCATCAGGATTAACTGCTGAAGACCATTCTCAAAGCGTTTTTGAATGGCTGAGTAATCTTTTGGTGGACTAAAAGCCAGTCCTTCATTGCCCAAAGACAAAGCAATAATGACAACATCCGGTTTCTCAGGAGTGACCACTTGCGAAAAACGAGCTAGGGTTCGTCGGACATTGGCCCCCAGCTCAGAGCAATTGAGCAGTTGATGACCGTAGCGCTTCTGCAAAGCCTGTTGCAAATGCCAGGCCCAGCCCCGCAACAACCAGGCACTACAACCCAGGGCAACCGAACTTCCCAAAACAACAATCTTTAGCCCACCCAAATCTTGCGGTTCGGGATTCGCAATGGGTTGGGCATAGTAGCCATAGGGATAGGTAGGGATCCGACCAAAAACTCCATCTTCAACGATCACAACCCCAGGTAAAGGATGGGGTTCAAACGGGATCCAGCGATTAACTCCAGTAGATTCCCAGGCCACTTGGCCATTCGCCTGAATGCGGAGATATTGATATTCAATGCGTGCAGATCTCCTCGCCCAATCTTCATTCAAGTCTTCACTATTGAGAGCCAATTCCACCCACCAAAGTGGATAAAGACGGGGATCCGTTTGCAAACGCACACAACGACGGGGATCCCACTGCCCCATTGCAGGAATGGATCCCACCAGAGCAATGAACTCACCCGGCTGAGTGGCGGCCTGAACCTGGAAACGATACATAAACATAGAAAACGTAAACAGAGTCGAGGGTGATTGAGGGTGCAGGAGGAAGCACTGGCAAACGGAAAACCCGTCAAGACCACTCCAATAGGCATTGAAATGCAAATTCTCAACCTGCAACCCCACCTTCCCTCCCTAATCTTAGGGAGTACCTGGAGAACCCAACTTAAATCACAGGGTTAAAGGCAAACCAGAAAACCTAAACCTTAAAGATCCAAGACTTTAGGGTATAAACTCAGAACAGTGACTTTTGAATGTAAAGATTAACTTAACATTAAGTCAACGCTAGCATATTGGCTTGGAATCGTCTGTTTTCCAGGACACTTTCAGCCCTTCTGGTCAAAGATTCTCTGGAGTACAGAGTTCCGACTGACGCTGCGGCAAAATGACCTGAAACGTGGATCCCTGCCCGAGCGTACTTTCCACCTTCACCTGCCCTTGGTGCTGCTCGGCAATGCTTTTCACAATCGCCAAACCCAGGCCCGAACCAGCTACCCGAAAGGGATCCCCCTTACGAGCTGGATCCACCCGATAAAAGCGATCAAACACATAGGGCAAGGATTCAGGAGGGATCCCCGCCCCGTTATCGCGCACCTGTACCCACAACTCTGGGGCTCCGGATTTTAGCCGCTGTTCTAGGGTGACCTCTACTTTCCCCTCAGCGGGAGTATGCAGCAACGCATTCTCAATTAAGTTGGTGAAAAGACGGGCCAACTGATTCTCATCTCCCCAAAACCCGAAGGGATCCCCAGGCATAGACTGGGGCGGGTCGGCAATGTCCAACTGCAAGCGGATCCCTTTTTGCTGGGCCAGGCCCTGCAGTTCTTCCACCACTTGCAGCAGCAAAGCATCTAACGCACAACAACGGGGCTGAAACGGGGCCATACCGCTGTCCTGACGGGCCAAAAACAGCAGATCGTCCACCAATCGGCCCAGACGCAGACTTAGCCGTTCAACAATTTGCCACCGCTGCCGGGTGTCCGTATCCAGCTGCGGATCCGCCAGAGCCACCTGTACGGTGGTTTGAATGCTCGCCAGAGGACTGCGCAACTCGTGGGAAGCATCGGCGGTAAATTGCTTCAGCTGCTGGTAAGAATGACGCACCGGCTGCATGGCCAAACCCGACAGCATCCAACCAATCGAACCAACACAGGCCAAACTGGCCACTATCCACAGGGAGAGATCCCGAATCAACTGTCGCGTTGGCTTGCTCACCTCAAACCAGGGGTGACTGACCCGTAGGTAACCCAGGAGGGCATGGCCGGCAAGGATCGGCTCGGTATACTGCCGTAGCCAGTAGCCGGGGTTAATGCGGGCGGTGTGTAAAAACCCCTCTGTCAGCAAAGGGGCAGGGATCCCGCCGGGCACGGTCGACCAGATCAGCTTCCCCTGCGGGTCAAACCACTCCAGATCGATGTGATCATCCTCCAGGGTGCTGGGATCATCCCGAAAACTGGCTTCCAAACTGTGGCGAGCTTGCTGGGGATCCAACAGAGTCTCATCTACCACCAAAGACCGCTCGACGATTTCCACCACATGGCCGAGGGTATCATCCACCCGCTCAATCAAAGTGGCCTGTACGTACCAGTAGAAGCTGCCGGCAAACAGCAATAAAAAAACCGCCGTGATCCCGGTGTACCAAAGGGCCAATCGCTGCCGCGTTGACTGGAACATCCGGGTTGAATTGGAACTGGAGGAATAGGCCGATTTAGCTGTGAACACGAGGTTCGGGGTGAAGGGTCGATAAAATCTCGGCTTCTACCTGCAACAGAGTATGGAGCCGCTCCTGCACGTGATCGGCACAGAAGTGGGCCAAAGCCAAATCCAGGTAGATCTGCAAATGTCGTTCTTCGGCTGCCGTCAGCCACAGGTAAAACTGTCGCAATTCCGGGTCTGGGGCATGGATCCCCAGTAAACCCAAGCGTTCGTGGCTGCGGGCTTCGATAATGGCTGCCACCAACAGCGCATCCAGCAGGTGATCCGGTTCGGGGCGGCGCAGGTGCTGATTGAGGAGGCTGGCGTAGGGAGCAGCAGACAAGGGTTTTATCGGGATCCCCAGCCGTTGCAAGTGGCGGTGGACACGCTCAAAATGCTGGAGCTCCTCACGGGCTAAAGGGGAGAGAGTTTCCACCAGTTGCCCATTGGAGGGGTAACGAAACAATAAGCTAAGGGCATTGCCCGCTGCTTTCTTCTCGCAATTGGCGTGGTCGAGCAAAATCAGGTCGATGTGCTGGGTAGCCTGTTCGATCCAGGCATCAGAAGTGCGAGAAGCCAGTTGCAGAGTAGCCACAGCAGCCAAAATCTAGGGGCGAATAATTTCTATGGTGACTTGCCCCGTCAAATCTGGGAGCGGGGGATGACACTTGGTCAATCGGATCTTAGCTTGGCTGGCCCCTGTCTCCCGCAACACCATTTCGGCAATCGCCTCGGCCAAACTCTCGATCAGCACAAACTGGTTGCTTCTCACCAGTTCTGCGATGCCAGCCACCGCCGAACGGTAGTCGAGCGTATCGCACAGTTGGCCGCTCATGGCCGCCGGACGTAAATCTGCCCACAGCTCGAAATCCACCTCAAACCATTGCCCCAAGGCCCGCTCTGCCTCATCAAAGCCGGTATAGCCGTAGTAACGTAGACCGGACACGATCAGCCGATCCCGCAACTGCTCAGGGGGGCGTTGAGGGGTTTGACCGGGATCCAGGTAGGGTTGCCGACCGTTGCTGCTGACACTGGTGGGGATCTGTAGTTCCATCACATCCTCCAAACCCTACCTTGGCCTCATCCCACACAGGGCATGACAAGACCATGATTCGACGATAGGAGAGAGTGGCCCGACTTCTCCGTTCCCTTTTGGATTCCTTAAGAAACCCAACAAGAAATTCCATTGGAATCCGGCCAAACCGCAAGGGTTGTTCTCCCTAGTGGCTGAGGGCCAAGGCTCCCCCCGCTACTGTCGCCGCCATCTCCTGCAGCAGGTCTGCGGTTTCTTCCCAACCAATGCAGCCATCGGTAATGGAAACGCCGTACTTGAGGGAAGCACCTTCGCACCAGGTTTGCTTGCCAGGGTTGAGGTTGCTCTCCACCATCACCCCCATCAAGGCCCGCTGACCGGCTTGGTATTGCCGCAGTACCTCCCGACAGACGGATCCCTGGTTGCGGTAGTCTTTCTGGGAATTGTCGTGGGAGCAGTCCACCATCACGGAGCGCGGGATCCCTTGGTCCTCCATCAGCAGAGCCGCCCGTTCCACATCTTCAGGGCCATAGTTGGTTTTACCTCCCCCGCCCCGCAGGACAATATGCCGATCCGGGTTACCACTGGTTTTGATCAGGGCAGTCATGCCGTCTTGCCCGATACCCAGAAAACTGTGGGGGTGACTGGCGGAAAGGATGGCGTTCAGGGCAATTTGTAGACGACCATCGGTACCGTTTTTGAAGCCGACGGGCATCGAGAGGCCACTGGCCATTTCCCGGTGGGTTTGACTTTCGATGGTGCGGGCCCCAATCGCCGCCCAGCTGACCAAGTCAGCGGTGTACTGTGGCGTCACTGGATCCAACATTTCGGTGGCACAGGCCAAGCCGATCTCATTCACCCGTAGCAGAATCGAGCGGGCCAGTTTTAATCCGGTAGCAATATCACAGGAGCCATCCAGGTGGGGATCGTTGATCAGCCCTTTCCAGCCCACTGTGGTGCGAGGTTTCTCGAAGTAGGTACGCATCACAATCACCAGATGCTCTTGGGTTTGATCCGCAACCTGCTTCAGGCGATGGGCATACTCCAAGGCAGCTTCCGGGTCATGAATGGAGCAGGGACCCACAATCACCACCAAGCGATGGGGATCCCGTCCGTGGATAATGTTGCGGATGGCCTGCCGGGTAGAGAGCACGACTTTGGCCGCCGTTTCCGTGAGGGGGAACTCGGCTTTGACCAGGCTAGGGGCAATCAGGGGCGTCACCTCCTGGATATTGCAGTTGTCGGTTTGGGGGGGCATGGATTTGTCCTTCATAAGAGAGCGAGTCGGTTGGCTGGGTAGAAATCAGGCCATTAAAAAAACCCCGGCACTAGGCTCAGGGCTTCAGGACTGACTTGGGTAAACTTTGGTTATTGTTTACGCGCCACCCATCCGCCCTGGACACTGCCAGGGGAAGGTAAAGTAGCCAAAGTGGGCGGCACGCAAGGACATGGTCAGAGAGAACTCAAAACCTGTATGAGATGAATATACCCGAAAAGGGGACGGAACTGCACCAAGAGAAGGTTAAATTCTGCAGTTCTGCAGTCGTACGGCAAGCTCTGCTCTTCAGGCACTGGAGTCACTACTCGCCCTTCAACCCACACTCAGGGCAAGCCTTTCAACCGAGTCAGTTAAGATCCTCAAGGTCAATGTCTTCGTCTACCAGCTCCTCCCCCTGACTCTTCACCGTGTTGGAGGTTGGCTTGGAAAGAGGGTGGCCCGTTGTGCGAGGCTTAGTGATGAAAGGCGACTCGGTAACGCGATTGGGGGCCAAGCCTTGCAAAAAGAAATCGACCGTGTTTTTCTTCAACCAACCATTCAAAACAATGACCGCACCGATGCGCATACCGTTGATGCGTTGTTCCCGAACCGCCTGTTCTACCTGAAAAGGTGTCAGTAGACCCGCAGCTTGCAAACATTCTCCCAGGGGCATTTTGTCGCGTCGTTGCAACAATTCGGGCCACTGATCTACCAAAAAATCTACAGTCTCTTGTTTAATCCAGCCACGGGTGACCAAAATTTCGCCAAATCGCACCCCACAGTAAGACTGATCCTGCAAGGCCACCTGTACCTGAGCTTCCGTGAGCAATCCAGCCTGCAGTAAAACCTGGCCAATGAGCTGTGCAGAAGGCTTTTGCGTAACACTGGGAGGGCCAGAAGGGAAAGTCATTGGTCGTTACCCACCTTTTTCTGAAAAATACTGTAAACATCATAACCAGTTCCTCTAAAGGGAAGTATAATAGGGCCTTAACTTTCTTTAAGTGAGCCTGACTTGGGCCCATTCCCTACTTCAAGCGCTGAGCCTAGAGTCCATGGGACTCAGATCAGAACATTAGGGCAGTCGAGTGCAGCCGGGGCATGTTTCAGGTGATAATGGCTCTAGAACTCTGCCCTATCGGGATCCGTCTGTAATGGAAGCGTTTTTTGAGTTTCTCTGGTCTGCTTCAGCCATCTTGTTGATCATTTTGGTGTTGCTGCACAGCCCGAAAGGGGATGGCTTGGCAGGTATTGGCGGGCAGGCCCAGTTGTTTTCCAGCTCCAAAAGTGCGGAGCAAAATCTAAACCGCATCACCTGGACAGTGGCCACCCTCTTCCTGTCCATCAGCGTGGTGTTGGGGGCAGGTTGGCTTTCGGCAGCTACCGGTCAGTAGAGGCCTCGACAGCGTGTCGGTGATCTATCTGCATGGATTCGGCTCTGGGCCAAAATCAACCAAGGCGGCCTTTTTTCAGCGGCGTTTGCAGCAGATAGGGATCCTGCTTCAGGTGCCGGATCTCAACCAGGGTCAGTTTTCTCAGCTCACGCTTACCCGTCAAATCCAACAAGTATGCTGGCAGCTAGCGGAGTGTGCCTATCCTCCAACGACTCTAATCGGCTCTAGCTTGGGGGGAGTGGTGGCAGCCTGGGTGGCAGAACGGCAGGCTTGTGTACAGCGATTGATCCTTTTGGCTCCAGCCTTTGGGTTTTTGAGCCATTGGTTGCCCCGCTTGGGTGCTGAGGCGGTAGAAACCTGGCAACGAACGGGATCCCTATCTGTCTTTCACTATGGGGAAGGTCGTCCACTGCCTCTGGAGTATGGTTTTGTCACCGATGCGCAGGGCTATCCAGATGGCGCGTTACAACGCCCTGTGCCCACCCTGATCCTGCACGGGATCCAGGACGAAACGATCCCGATTCAAGCCAGCCGAGACTACGTGGCCCATCGCCCTTGGGCACAACTAATGCCCTTAGAGAGCGATCATAGTTTGACCAATGTGTTGGAGCCGATTTGGCAAGCCAGCTGTCGCTTTTGTGGCTGGATCGACGCCTGTGAAGGTACACAATAAACAACAATAATTGTTGAGCTGGGATCCCCATCACCACAGGCCCTTTTCATGCCATCCTTTGACGGCTTGTTTTTTGACATGGACGGGGTGATCGTCGACTCCGAGCCCATCCATGCCCAAGCAGGAGCGATTGCCCTGCAACGCTGCCACCTGTCGATAGAGTTGGCCCCCATTTCTCTCTTATTTAAGGGGCGCACCGACTGGGATATGTTCGCCTACATTATCGAGCAATTTACAGACACTCCTGAGGAGGAGCGGCAGGCTGCTATCCAGCGCCTCATCGAAGAAAAAGCCAGGGCTTTTGCCGATCTACTGGAGCAGGTTCCTCTGGTGCCAGGGGTGCTGGAGTTTTTGGCCGCCAGTCGTCCACGGTTCGCCACCCTTGCCCTGACCACCTCCGCCACCCGTCGGGATCAGGAGCACATTTTTAACCGCTTTGACCTGGGCCGTTGGTTTGATGGGGTGATTACCGCCGAAGACATTCAACGGGCTAAGCCTGACCCAGAACCCTATCTGAAAACCGCTGCCCTCCTGGGGTTGGATCCCAGCTTATGTTTGGTGATCGAGGATTCCACCCACGGGATCCGCTCGGCCAAGGGAGCCGGTTGCTTTGCGGTGGGCATCACCACCTCTTTCGGGCCAGAAGACTTGCGGCAGGCAGGGGCTGATGCGGTGGTGGAGAGCTTTGCGGATCTAGCTAATCTACTGGAGATCCCGATGTAAATGTTTCGGGATCCCGGTTGAGGATGTGTTAGCACTCTGTTGATTTGTCTGAATTTGTCCGTCTTCTGACAGCAGGGCAGGGGAGATGTGGTAGCCGTTCATCAGCCGATTTGGGCATTGCCTATTGAAGAGGTGTATGAGTCGCTATCCACTCGGCATCCGGGAGGCAGTTGCGCTGCGGGCGGGCAAACCCCTGCCCCGCGCTGGAGAACATCCCCTGCAAGAACGGGTCACGGGATCCGGCTATGCCCCCACCACCGGGACGGTACAGGTGCCTGCAGATCCGGACGATGCTAGGGTTTTTGGGGATGTGGTGGAGTCATGGGTGTCGACCTTTCGGTGGAACAGGCGAAACAATCCTCTTCTGTGGGTAGGCTTGGGAACCGAGTGTGTGGCCTTGCTGGCGTTTATCTACCTGCCGGTTTTTCAAGAAGTGTTCAGCACCGTTCCCCCCACCGAGGTTCAGTGGCTGCTGTTGCTGTTTTGTCCGGCCCTGCTGTTGACTGCTGAGGAGCTGCGCAAACTGTGGATAAGGAAACGATGACCTCAGGGATCCCAGCCCATGCCCACACTCCCAATCCATCCGGTACGTGGCATGTCCTGAAGGATCACCTATACTCAGTTGCCCGTGCAACTCAATTTTTTTCTATGCGGATAGGCACGGAGCAACTGGGATTTTATGCAGGGCTTTGGCATGATTTAGGGAAATACAACCCAGAATTTCAGAGCTATCTTGAACAGTGCCATCGGGCATCAACTCAAGGGGCTCCACCGCCCCGGCGTAGTCAACCCCACGCCATCTACGGAGCTGTATTAGCCGCACATATTTGTCCTCCCATAGCTTCTCTCATCTATGGGCATCACAGCGGGATCCCAAGTTTGGCAGATCTGAGAAATAAGCTGGCAGAAAAACGTCAGGACGCCTCATGGCAAACGGTTTATCAGTCGGTTTTACAGCGAGCTAAACAAGACGGGATCCCCCTGGAACCGTCACCTGAGTACAGGCAAGAGATTGAGCGCCTCGGTCGGGATCCCTTCCGAATTGAGCTGTTTTCCCGATTTTTATTCTCAGCCTTAGTGGATGCTGACTATTTGGATACCGAAGCCCATTTTGACCCTGATAAAGCTCAACATCGAGGGACTTACCCGACGATTGCAACACTATGGCAGTCCTTCCTACAAGAGCGGCAGGATTTTATGAACCAGGTGGATCCAACCACTGCCCAGTCTTCTGTGAATCGTGTGCGCGCGGAGGTCTATCAAGCCTGTGTAGATGCCGCAGAAAGGGATCCTGGTGTCTATCGCTTGGCGGTGCCAACAGGAGGTGGAAAAACCCGCAGTGGATTGGCGTTCGGCCTACGTCATGCCCTCGTTCACCAGATGGATCGGGTGATTGTGGCCGTTCCCTACACCAGCATCATTGAGCAAACTGCTGAAGTCTATCGACAGATCCTAGGGGCGGAAGCGGTACTCGAACATCACAGCGCAGTCCGGGATCCCGTGGCTCTCTCCCAAGAGCAACAGGATCAACTGGATGAGGGAGCAACTCGGTTTCAAGCTCAAGCCCGGTTGGCCACCCAAAACTGGGATGCGCCTCTAATAGTGACCACTACCGTACAACTGTTTGAAAGTTTATTTGCCAACCGACCTGGCGCATGCCGAAAGCTTCATAATATCGTCAACAGTGTGATTATCTTAGACGAGGTGCAAACCTTACCTCTGGGTCTTTTGGATCCCATCTTAAACGTATTGAAAGAATTGGTGCAGAACTACCATGTCACCGTGGTTTTATGCACAGCAACTCAGCCCGCATTAGAGGGAAGTTCCTATTATTTGCGAGGGCTGGATCATGTTCAAGATATGATTTCACCTGACCAAGCTAAAGCCCATTTTCGCCAGCTCAATCGGGTTCGGTTTGAGATGCCTCCTCAACCCTGGAGTTGGTCAGATCTGGCCACAGATTTGAGTGAACAGCATCAGGCATTGGTAGTTCTCAATACCCGTAAAGATGCTCTGGCGGTGTTGGATGCATTGGGATCCCAAGAGGGTCTCTTTCACCTCTCAACTTTGTTGTGTGGGCAGCATCGCCGCCAGGTGCTAGCCGAGGTACGCCAACGACTCAAAGCCGGGGATCCCTGTTATTTGGTCTCAACTCAGGTGGTGGAAGCGGGGGTAGATCTGGATTTTCCGGTGGTGTATCGGGCTTTAGGGCCACTGGATCGGATTGTGCAGGCGGCGGGACGATGCAATCGGGAGGGTTTGCAGTCAGATTTGGGGCGGGTGGTGATATTTGAACCTGTCGAAGGGGGGATGCCGAGAGGGGACTATGGCTCAGCAGTGGCGGCAACCCAACAATTACTGAAACACATCAAGCTCAACCTGTCAGATCCTGACTTGTTTCAAGATTACTTTCAGCGACTTTACCAAACCGTAGAGCTTGACAAACAAGGGATCCAAGCTCTCCGCCAGCGGCAGAACTACCCTGAGGTGGCCAAGCGGTTTCGTCTGATTCCAGAGGGATCCCAGCCTGTGGTGGTGAACTATGACCCAGCGTGTGAGCAGATTATGCGACAAATCCGCCGCCGAGGTCTATTTTCAGGAGATCACCGTGCCCTTCAACCCTATCTCGTCAACCTACGGCCCTACGAGTTTCGCCTATCTGAGGGATCCCGCGTTGAGATTGCCCCTAATCTCTGGCTTTGGGAGGGGGGGTATGATCCGTTGAAAGGAATTCAGCTAGGATCAAAATCGATTGATTACGATCCCATTGATCTCATTCTTTGATCTCATGATTGGTGGATAACACAATGACCTCCTCACTGCGGCGGCAATCCATTCTTGATCCAAGTAAGACATATACGTTTCGCAGCTATTTTGAAATGCGGTTCCCCATCGACGAGATTCTCCAAGAATTGGGAGTCACGTTCACCCATCAGGAACTGGCTTTATTTGAAAGAGCATCTGCTTATAAAAACAAGGTGACTCCGCAAGCCCAATCAACTAAGCAGCGGATCATAGTGGCACAGAAACATGTTGATCTGAGCAGCGAGGCTAGCCGCCGTGAGATGTTAATTGCTCCAATTATTCTTGATATTGTTCATCTAGTTGATGTCAAGGTTAATATCGAGTACAAAATCGAAGTGAATCAATTCTTGCGAGGAGATGTGGACTATTACCTCAAATCGAAGCACCATGTTTTAATTGTCGAGGCTAAACAAGCAGATTTAGGGCGAGGGTTTGTGCAGCTTGCAGCCGAGCTAATTGCTTTAGATGCTTGGATTGATTCAAAAGACAAGATCATTTATGGAGCTGTCACTACGGGCGATATTTGGCAATTTGGATCCCTTGACCGACAACAAAAATGTATCGTTCAAGATTTGATGCTCTATCGAGTGCCCACTGACTTAGAAGATGTGATGGCCATTTTGATGTGGATGCTACAGCGGGAAGAGGATCAGTGAGTCCAGCATCCTGTCTGTCCGTATCCTGCAGCTGTTTTTGGCTAACTTTCACCTCCAAGAATTTTGCCCATCTGAGGGATCCCGCGTTGAGATTGCCCCTAATCTCTGGCTTTGGGAGGGGGGTACGACCTGTTGAAGGGGATCCAGTTAGGGCATAAGCCTGTGACCTATGATTCAATCGACCCAATCCTTTAAGCTAGACTTCAAAAAATACCATGTGTTGAGATGGGCAGGGAGGTATAATGGGGTACGGAAATTGGCTCTCCGTGAAAGCGTGGGGTGATTTTGCCTGTTTCACCCGTCCTGAATTTGGTGCAGAGCGGGTCAGCTATGAGGTGATGACCCCCAGTGCAGCACGCGGGATCCTGGAAGCCATCTTTTGGAAACCTGAGTTTACCTGGCAGGTGCGGGAAATCTGGGTGCTGAAGCCGATTCGCCGGTTCTCCATTTTGCGGAACGAGATCACCACCTGGCAAAGTGAGCGATCTGCTCAGGGGTGGAGCAAGGAGGGCGTGGGAGGATTTTTTGCAGAAGATGACCGTGCCCAGAGACATACCCTCTGTTTACGAGATGTGGCTTATGTTATCTGGGCCGATATCAACCTCAAACCTCACGCCACGGATCCTGTTGCTAAATATCGAGATCAGTTTCGTCGCCGGGTAGCCCAGGGGCAATGTCACCATCAGCCCTACCTAGGCACCCGTGAATTCACCGCCTATTTCTCAGAACCTGATGGAACAGAGCAGCCCATTGATCTGAGCGATGAGTTGGGCTTGATGTTACAGGATGTCGGGTTTGTCGAAGATGCGGCAGGAGCCATTCACTATCTCACTCACGATGGTCAGGGATCCCGAATTGTCAAGGGAAATGCCCAACCAAAGTTTTTTCGCGCTCGTTTGGAACACGGTGTTTTGAGGATCCCAGGATGATTTTAACCAAACTGAAGGAGTTTGCAGAAACTCGCTTAGATCTGCCTCCCGAGATGTATGGAAAAACTAAGGTTCGCTGGTGGATTGAATTAAATCCACAAAGTCAGCTGGTTGGTTTTACACCTAGAGGTGGAGATAGCAAAGCAACACAGAGAGGGCTTGAGCAAACAGTTCCCAAACTACCAAAAAAGCGTACGGTTGCTATTCAACCGGTTTTGCTAGCGGATACTGGCGAATACGTTCTAGGAATCCCCAAGGAAGGATCCAAGCTAGAACGGGTTTCTAAGTGCCATCAACAATTCAAGGAGCTAGTCCAGGCTTGTGTTGCAGCCACCAAAGATCCTGCTGTTCAAACCATACTAAATTTTTTAAATAATTGGGATCCCTCACAAGCTCAACTCCCCGAAGGATTTGATCCCAGTGATGTCGTTACCTTTCGGATTGGCAAACGGATCCCTGCCGATGCAAATCCCGAAAACCAAGCCATTCAGGAGTTTTGGGCACGGTATACGGCTGGCGGCGATGAAGAAGAATCATCTTTACCTGTGATGATGTGTCTGGTGACGGGTCAAGAAACGCAAGTGGTGGATCGACTGCCTGAACCCATCAAAGGGATCCCTGATGGACAGCCCTCAGGTACTTCCTTGGTCTCAGCTAATGCTGATGCTTTTACCTCCTATGGCTTAAAAAACTCTCTCACCTCTCCCATCTCCCGTTCGGCTGCTGAAAAGTTTGGCAAGGCACTCAATTACTTGCTGGCCGAAGAACACACTCACTTGCGAGTTGGTTCAAGTGTGTTCGTGTTTTGGACCCGGGATCCTGAGGAGTTTGATTTCTTCTCTTACTTAGATAAACCTCAGGCTGCTGATGTTCAGAACCTCCTCAAGTCTGCACTCAAAGGCGAGAAAAACTATTCTGTTCAGGGACATGAAAATGAGTTTTATGCCCTCTCACTCACTGCAAACAATGCCCGTGCTGTGGTACGCAGTTGGTTGCAAACCACAGTTCCCGATGTGCAACGGCATCTCAAACAGTGGTTTCAAGATCAACAAATTGTGGATCCCTATGGTCAACCCAGCAAACCCTTTGGCATCTATGCCCTAGCTGCCAGTGCCTACCGGGATCCTGCCAAAGAAATGCAGCCTACTGTCCCAACTGCGCTGCTCCGCTGTGCCCTATCGGGAGACCCACTCCCAGATAGCCTGCTAACAAGAGCGACCCGTCGCATTGCCGTGGAGGGAGAGATCCCCCATGCCCGTGCTGCATTGTTAAAGCTGATTTTGTTATCTCACTGGAGGAGGACATCTCGCCCTATGCCCGATCTCGAAGCTCTCAACCTCAATCCTGAGCTGGATCCCCCAGATCAGGCCGCCTATCACTGTGGTCGACTCTTTGCTCAACTGGAGATCATCCAACGGGCCGCTCAACGAGGTATCAACACAACTCTGGTGGATCGCTACTACAGTGCGGCTTCCACCACACCCAAAAAGATCTTGGGGGATCTAATCGCCAAGGCTCAGCCACACCTAGCCAAAATCCGCAAAGACTCCAAAGGAACTTATGAAGCTCTAGAACGGCAACTAGAAGAAATCTTGGTCAGATTGGATCCCGCCGCACTGCCCACCTCACTAACCATGCAACAACAAAGTTTATTTGGGCTGGGTTACTACCATCAACGAGCCGACAACCGCCGACGTGCCGCAGAAGGTGCCGAGAAGAAAAAGCAATCTCAAATGGATACTCAAGGAGAATTGAATCATGACTGACTCTACACAGCAAATTGCCACCCATTATGATCCCAAAAAACGGCATGATTTTGTCTTGCTCTTTGATGTCACCGATGGCAACCCCAACGGGGATCCCGATGGGGGCAACCTGCCCAGAACCGATCCAGAAACCATGCAGGGCTTAGTGACCGATGTCTGTCTCAAGCGTAAGATCCGTAACTTTATCGATCTGGAATATGGACAGGCAGAAACCACCAAAATCTACGTTCAAAATAAGGGCATTGCCCTGAATGATCTCCATGCTCGCGCCTACGAGGCTGCTGAAATCAAATCCACAGGCACCAAGCAAAAACGGGAGGATGTCACCAAAGCTCGCACCTGGATGTGTCAGAACTTCTATGACATACGTATGTTTGGAGCAGTCATGACCACAGGGGTCAATTGCGGTCAAGTGCGTGGCCCAATTCAGATTACGTTTGCTCGTTCTGTGGATCCCATCATGCCCTTAGATTTGGCCATCACACGTATTGCCATTACCAAAGCAGAAGACGCAGAAGTGATGACGGCGGAGGACAATGAAAGTGGACGCAAGGGTGGCGGGAAAGTGACCGAAATGGGACGTAAAACCCTGATTCCCTACGGTCTTTATGTTACTCACGGTTTTTTCTCTCCCTATCTGGCAGAACAAACGGGAGTGACATCCAAAGATTTAGAGCTATTCTGGGATGCCCTGATGTTTATGTGGGATCTCGACCGCAGTGCCAGTCGTGGACAAATGGCTCCCAGGGGACTGTACATCTTCAGCCATGAGAAAAAGCTAGGCAATGCTCCGGCCCATAAACTGTTTGAACGAATCCAAATTCGTCGTCGGGATGGGATCCTGACACCCCGCAAGTTCACCGATTACGATGTAACCATTCAGGAGAGCGATTTACCATCGGGCATTACTCTGACTAAGCTCCTAGAGGGATAACCATGACTGCTCAGACTTCTTTATATGACCAAGACTACTATCTATGGTCACAAAAGATGGCGAACTTACTGAGATCTCAGCAGTGGGATCAGTTAGATATTGATAACATTGCGGAGGAAATTGAGAGTTTGGGAAAATCAGATAGACGCTCTCTCAAAAGCAATCTAATTGTTTTGATCATGCATCTCCTCAAGTGGCAATATCAACCAGAGAAACGCACTAATAGTTGGAAGGTGACCATTCGTGAACATCGTCAAAGGGTGAAAGATTTACTTCAGGATAGTCCTAGCCTCAAATCCTTTATGGAGGAAAATCTTGAAACCATATACCGATTGTCTTGCGATCAGGCTGTAGACGAAACGGGGCTAGCTACTTCACATTTTCCACAAACCTGTCCCTATACCCCTGATCAAGTTCTGGATGAGGGCTTCTTACCCAATGGAACATGAAGACGAGTGGATCCCGATCAGTGCCCTACAACATATGGCCTTTTGCCCGCGACAATGTGCGCTGATTCATATTGAGCAAATCTGGGAGGAAAATCTCTACACTCTGCGGGGACAACGGCTGCATGAGCGGGTGCATGAGCCAGATTTTCAAACGGAAGACGGGATCCATGTCGAACGAGCCATGCCCCTCTGGTCGCAGACGCTGGGCTTAACTGGGGTGGCGGATGTGGTTGAGTTTCTAGACAACGGGATCCCTTATCCTGTCGAATACAAGTCTGGCTCCAAAAAAGCCCGAGAGGCCGATGACATTCAACTGTGTGCTCAGGCCCTATGTCTGGAAGAGATGCTAGGGATCCCAGTGCCACGCGGGGCAATTTATCATGCCGCGTCCAAACGTCGGCGAGAGGTTGACCTAGCCGATCCTAATTTACGCCAATCGGTTATTCAGACGATTCAAGCTACTCGTGAGCTTTTGGCCTCGCAGCGGGTTCCTCCACCCGTTGATGATGCTCGTTGCCCAGATTGCTCACTTTTGGAGCTATGTATGCCCTCTGTGATTAAACATTTCGTCTTTCAGGATCCCTTTTATATTGACCCAGAACCATGAAGCCTATTTTGAATACCCTCTATATCCAAACCCAGGGATCCTATCTACGGCTTGACCACGAAACTCTCAAAGTTGAGGTGGAACGAGAAATGGTTTTTCAGATTCCGCTCCATCACCTCAGAAGTATTGTGGTCTTTGGCAATGTTCTGGTCAGCCCGTTTTTGCTCCATCGCTGTGCTGAGGATGGCCGTGATGTGGTGTGGCTATCCGAATATGGTCGCTTTCACGCTCGCTTGAATGGCCCGACCACGGGTAATGTGCTGTTGCGTCAGGCTCAATATGCTGTCCTCAATGATCCGGGGCAAACCCTTGAAATTGCTCGTCTCATGGTGGCTGGAAAGTTGCAAAATGCTCGTACTGTGCTGAAACGGGCCGCACGGGAAGGCAAGGGATCCCCTGACCAAGGTTCTCTAAACGAAGCTGCTGAAGCCCAAGCTGACGGCATCCGTAGAGCTGAACAGGCATCCGATCTGGATGTGTTGCGAGGCATTGAGGGCTCTGCGGCGAGAGCTTATTTCGCGGCGTTTAGCGGCATGATTCGCCTTAATCGAGATGTTTTCGGGTTTACAGAACGGTCTCGTCGCCCTCCACGGGATCCTGTCAATGCCTTGCTATCTCTGGCCTATGCCCTCCTGAGCAATGAGTGTGTGGCCGCCTGTGAATCGGTGGGTCTCGACCCTCAAGTGGGCTTTCTTCATGCGTTACGCCCCGGCAGACCGGCTCTAGCCTTGGATCTGATGGAAGAATTGCGTGCTCCGCTAGCGGATCGCTTGGTGCTAACCCTTATCAATCGCAATCAGATCAAACCCGATGATTTTGTGGATAGACCTGGAGGTGGAATCTACCTAACTGAGACAGCCCGCAAAACGTTTTTGGCAGCCTACCAAAAGCGCAAACAAGAAGAGATCACCCACCCAGTTTTGAACTCCAAAATTCCCTATGGTCTGATTGCACATATTCAGGCTCGGCTTTTGGCCCGTTATTTACGGGGCGATCTACCCTGTTATCAACCGTTTCTGTTTCGTTGAAGGATCCAATTGTGGACATTTTGGTGACTTATGACGTGAATACCGAGACACCAGCAGGCAAGAAACGACTGCGCAAGGTGGCGATGGTTTGCAAAGATTTTGGGCAGCGGGTGCAATACTCGGTGTTTGAATGCAGGGTTGACCAAGCTCAGTACGAAAAATTGCGGGCAAAACTGACCAAGATTATGGATCCCAAACTGGATAGCTTACGGCTCTACCGTTTGCCTGCTCCTCGAGAGAAAAACCTAGAGTGCTATGGGGTGGATCGATATGTCGATTTCGAGGAGCCATTGATCTTATGATGGCCTGCGCGAACCTCCAGTGGTGGCTGTTTTCCTGGGGGATCCGCGATCAGCTGGATACCTTGCTCAGCAAGGATTTGAGGGATCCCAATGTTGCTGTGTTAGCAGGACAATGGCAAGCAATAATCGGGTTCGCGATTTCAATGGCTGGATCCCTTGCTGAACAAGGGTTTAGAATAATGGCGTTGCGATCGTCCTTCGGGGCGATCGAGGATTGGAACCGCAATACCGCTACCGATACCACCGCGAATAGTTGCGATCGTCCTTCGGGGCGATCGAGGATTGGAACCGGACTTTGGCTCGGCCTGATGGCAGTCAACAAACCGTTGCGATCGTCCTTCGGGGCGATCGAGGATTGGAACTAGATCCTGGGTGTAATCGGTTGCTAACTGTTCAAACGTTGCGATCGTCCTTCGGGGCGATCGAGGATTGGAACTTGTGCGGTGCGTAACCGCACCGACAGGGATCCGTTGCGATCGTCCTTCGGGGCGATCGAGGATTGGAACTTCACTCACCGTCAGTTGGTGCATCTGACGTTTGAGGTTGCGATCGTCCTTCGGGGCGATCGAGGATTGGAACCCCTGTTTGGTAAGCGGTGATCATCTCATCCACGGTTGCGATCGTCCTTCGGGGCGATCGAGGATTGGAACCCTCCTCCTGGGATCCTAGAGGATAACACCCACGTTGCGATCGTCCTTCGGGGCGATCGAGGATTGGAACTGGTACTACTTACGCCAATCGGGATTAGACCCTGAGTTGCGATCGTCCTTCGGGGCGATCGAGGATTGGAACTCTCCTCCACCTTCCGCGTGGCTTCACGAGCGGTAGTTGCGATCGTCCTTCGGGGCGATCGAGGATTGGAACCGTCACCCCACAGTTGCTTATCGTCAGAATGCGGGGTTGCGATCGTCCTTCGGGGCGATCGAGGATTGGAACCCGGACGTGGGCTTAATGTAGATACAGGTTGACTCGTTGCGATCGTCCTTCGGGGCGATCGAGGATTGGAACATCCATAGCGTCACCTATGAATCTAGCGAATATAGGTTGCGATCGTCCTTCGGGGCGATCGAGGATTGGAACAAAAGGCCCCGTGGTCGGTTTGTCCCTCTAACGAGGTTGCGATCGTCCTTCGGGGCGATCGAGGATTGGAACCACGGACTGGTAGATTTTCGCCTCAGCAGCAGCGGTTGCGATCGTCCTTCGGGGCGATCGAGGATTGGAACGGGCAATCTACCCTAGTTGGGTTGGTGACGTAACTGTTGCGATCGTCCTTCGGGGCGATCGAGGATTGGAACCCCAGTGTGGAACGGCGAAGAATCTCCATGGAGGTTGCGATCGTCCTTCGGGGCGATCGAGGATTGGAACCCCGTCACGGTGCGCCAAGCCCAGCGGCTGGTGCGTTGCGATCGTCCTTCGGGGCGATCGAGGATTGGAACGTCTTAGGTCAGTCACATGACAATTCCTAACAGTCGTTGCGATCGTCCTTCGGGGCGATCGAGGATTGGAACGTCACCTACCTGGTGACGGGGATGAGCGGTGGGTTGCGATCGTCCTTCGGGGCGATCGAGGATTGGAACGCGCATCTGGCTAACCACGGGATCCCTGGTGCGCGTTGCGATCGTCCTTCGGGGCGAAGCTTGCGCGCCGCCTTGCGGCGGTCGAGGATTGGAACACCATCCCCATGACCAAGCAATACTCAGAGAGTTGCGATGGCGCTCTGCGCCGTGCGGAGCACTATCGTCCTTCGGGGCGAAGCTTGCGCGCCGCCTTGCGGCGGTCGAGGATTGGAACACCATCCCCATGACCAAGCAATACTCAGAGAGTTGCGATGGCGCTCTGCGCCGTGCGGAGCACTATCGTCCT
>NZ_JAFIRA010000020.1 GCF_022848905.1 Thermostichus vulcanus str. 'Rupite' | reverse complement strand
AATGGGTGCGGTCGGCTCAGGGGATGGGGTACTTGGCAATCCCCTGAACTCCATGAATACCTTGCGGCTTCAAGCTGTGGGGGGCTAGAAGGGAGAATCCCCCGGTTTCTAACCGGGGGAGTGTCAATCAGCATTGCCTGGGCGGATGGAGAATATGACCCCAAAGAACAAGCCCTGATCGAAGATTTAATCCGTTCGGAGTGGCCGCAAGAGGAGGGGAAAACCCTGGATCCCCTCTCACCGGAGGCATTGGCAGCCCAGTTACAGCCGGAATTTCGAGAAGATTTCTTGCGGACAGCGGTGATGACCGCCGTTGCTGATGGGGTGTATTCCGAGTCAGAAGATCAGCTGTTGCACCGGTTTGCTACCGCCCTCGGACTGGAGTTGCCCCAGCTTGACCTGTTGAAAACCACTCTTGCCACCTCAGAAGCGGGATCCCGCCAAACCCTGACCCCTATCCAGGCCGATGCCGGCCATCCTGAACCGACCAATCTGTTGGATCCCTTGCGCCACTGGATGGACGGGATCCAAGTTCGTGACCCAAGGGTGGCGCGGTTTTTATGCCGCATGATCCCCTCCCAGTGCCCGTTTGAGCAGGATGTGGTGGTGTTTGGCCACAAAGTCATGCACATTCCCCCCATGTGCAAGCTCAATCCCCTCTACGATCAGGTGGTGGGGCTGCGCTTCCGGGCCTTGTCGCTATTGGCGGAGAAAGGGGAAGATACCACCCAGTACGTTTAGGATATCGGGATTGCCAGATCTGTCCTTCGCCATTCAAGGGCACCCCTCACCCCAGGCGCTCTTCCTGTTCTGATCCACCGGACTTGAGATGCGGGGGCAGCGGCAGGGTGAGATTGTAGTGATACCAAAGAACCCGAGAGACCATTCCATCCGGGATCCCCAACGGATATGTAAGAACGTTGCCAGGATCCCATACCAGGAGCCAACCCCTCAAGAATGGGTCGGATCCGTTTCTCCCAAAGAAACCGCTTCTACCGCCAAGGCCACCTCCGCCTCTTCTGTACGCACATTCCGCAACAAGCTCTCTAGGGAAGTATGGGCTTCTGCTTCTAGGTCTGCACCTCCCGCAGGGATCCCCTCCGGCAACCAAACCAAAAACGGCAACGGCAGCAGCGTGGAGAGATTGGTCAACATCAACAGCAAGCCCAAAGCGCTGAAATCCGTTTCCGTCACCCCCAGGGCGTGCATCAGCAGGGATCCCAATTCTTGCGAGAGAAAGCCTGCCAAATTAAAGGCCGACATTAGCAGAGCAAACAGAGTGGCCTCAATCCCCGCTGGGCACAGGCGCGCAGCCAGTACCAGCACCGGCATAAAGGCAATTTGCCCCGCCACCGTCAGCACCAAGCTGTCCCCCAAGCTAAACCAGTGGTCGTCAATGCCCCAACCCCGGTTCCAGTGATTGACCAAGATCAAGCTGGTCAGGCCCAACCCCGCCGAAATCACCGTCATCCAGCCAAACAACGGTCGCAACGGGATCCGCCGCAGATACACCTGAAAAATGCCCACCCCGATCAAGCTAGCCACGCTGGTGACCAGTCGTACCTGGCCCAAAAATTCCGGTCCAAACCCCAAATCGTTGGTGACGAAGTAAAAAAAGGCCACATCCGAACTGGGGGTGGCCTGCCAAACAAACACAAACAGCACCGGCAAGAAAATACTGGGCTGCCGCACCGCCCGCCATACCTCCCCCACCTGTTGCTGCAAGGGATCCCAGCCCTGGGACAGGGCAACCGGATGGTCCTGAATTACCCCCGCAGAAAATGCGATCAACAACGGCAAAAAGGCCGTTGCCGCAAACACCAACTGGGGCGGATAGTGGGCCAACAACGCACCTCCCAAATAAGCGGTCAACAGGGATCCCAAGGCCGTCGCTCCCCACGTCAAAGATTGCAACGTCCCCGTACCCGCCCAATCGCTCTCCCGAACCCGTTCCACCACCAGCGAATCGACGATCACATCTCCCACCGCCACCGCCAGGGATCCCAGCACCATCCATAGAGTCGCCCATCCAGCTGTCGGTGCCCAGAGGGCCATGCCCAGCCAAGCCCCGCATCCCAACAGGCCAGAAAGCACCAAGTAGGGCTTTCGCCGATAACCGACAATCGGTACTGCATCTGACAGCAAGCCGTACAGGGGTTTGAGGGTCCAGGGAATTACCGCAATACCCGTTAAGGCCGCCACCTGCGCTGGACTCAACCCCAAGCTGTCCTTGAGGTAAAAACTGGTGGCCAGCCGTGCCAACCCTACCGCTCCCTGCACAAAGTACACCAAGAGGATCCCGAATAGCTCCGGTGTCCAGTGAATGCCTTGCAGCCGACTGAGGGTGAGTCTACGCAGCCGTTGCAGCAGGAGTGGAATCATGCGTGAAGGAATGTTAACGGTTTTTTTACTGTAGCCTGTTTACCCAGGGATCCCTGTCAACTGCGGCTCCATTCCCCACTTCTGTAGAGATTCCAAGCCCTATCCCTAGCTTTGGCTGACATGGCCGACAATGCGAGGGATCCCTTCTTGAATTTCTCATGAGCTGGCAACGCCCAGATGGTCGGGCTCCTGCCCAATTGCGCCCGGTCTCCTTTGAGCGACACTTTACGCGCTATGCACCCGGATCGGTTTTGGTCAAATTTGGCCATACCCACGTCCTCTGTACCGCCAGTGTGGCCGAAGAAGTCCCCCCCTTTTTGCGGGATAAAGGCCAGGGTTGGCTGACGGCTGAATACCGCATGTTGCCCGGAGCCACCCAACAACGACAACCGCGCGAGCTGATGAAGTTGTCGGGCCGTACCGCTGAGATCCAACGGCTGATTGGGCGCAGCCTGCGCAGTGTCCTGGATTTTCAGAAGCTGGGATCCCGTACCATCACCCTCGATGCCGATGTGTTGCAGGCGGATGGGGGCACGCGCACCGCGGCGATTACCGGGGGCTATGTGGCCCTCCACGATGCCATCACTTGGCTCTACAAACAGGGCTTGCTCGATCCGGAACAGGGATCCCCGTTGCGGCAACAGGTGGCGGCCCTTTCGGTGGGGATCGTCCAGGGAGAAGTGATTGCGGATCTGTGCTACGAGGAGGACAGCCAGGCGGAAGTCGACATGAACATCGTCATGAACGAGCAGGGATCCTTCATCGAGATTCAGGGCACCGCCGAACAAACCTGCTTTAGCCGTCCCCAGTTGGTGCAGATGCTGGATATGGCCCAAAGCGGGATTCAAGCATTGCTCCAGGCCCAACGACAGGCGCTCCATCTTGGCCCCTCGCGTTAAGCTCCAGTAAAAGCCCTGGATGAGCTGTATTAAAGCAATTGCCTCAGAACAGGGTTTTCTCGCTACAGAAAGGGCAGAAGGGAGCGCTACGATGAAGGGATTGTAAAGTTTCCCTTGCCAGAACTTTGGGTGGGTGGGTGAGGTGATGCAACCCCAGTTGACCCGGAGAAAGCCGCATGTCCCGTTTTGTGTTCGGATCTGAGGAGCTTGCCCCACTGCTCAGGCAGCAAAGCCGACAGTTCACAACCGGATATCTGCGCATTCATCTCAAAGGAATGGATCCCTCTGAGGGGACAGAGGCTTGGGTGCTCACCTATTACCACGGCAGGTTGATTTTCTCCGCCGACCAACCCCTTGATATCCAGATTTTTCTCAAGCGCCTGTGCCGATTTATTCCGCGCCTGAACTTGGGCTGGTCGCAGCGGGCCATCCAGGTGGTGCAGGAGCGCCTGATGAAAGAGAACTCACTGCAGGAGCTGATCGAAGGCATGACCCAACTGGCATTGCTCAAGCCAGGGGAAGTGGAAGATGCCCTGTGGCTGAACCTGCTGACGGACTTTGATCGATACCTATTCGAGCGGGCGGGCACCTGCCGCTTTGAGGTGCAAGAGCGGGTGGCCCAAGATGCCCCCATTGGCGGCTTCGAGCTGGGGCCGCTGCTACAGGAGGCGGCCCAACGCTGGGATCAGTGGATGGCGTTGAAGGTGGCGATCCCGACGATGCTGGCGGTGCCAGTGGTGAACTGGGAGCGCGTCAATCGCTATCGCATCACCGAGGAGCAACGACAAAAGCTCCACAACCTCACGAAAGATGGGCAGTCGCTGGAGGTAATCGCCAAGAAGCTCTGCCGCGATCGGCTGGAGGTGGCCACCCTCTTTGCCGGCTGGATCAAAAAAGGGCTAATTAGCCTACAAACGCCCCCGGAACTGCTTCAGGCCAAGCGCCACACCCCGATCACCATTCTGGCGGTGGATGACAGCGTGGTAATGCAGGAAATTATGCGGCAGTCTTTGCCCAACTACCAGGTGCTCACGACGGGCAACTCTGCGGAAGTCCTCCACCTGTTGTTTCAGTACCGGCCTGATCTGCTGCTGATGGATGTGACGATGCCGGGGATCGATGGGCTGGAGCTGTGCCGGATTGTACGCAACTTGGAGGAGTTCAAATCCATTCCGATTGTCATGGTCACTTCGCGGGATGGCCTGTTGGATCGCATCCGGGGCAAATGGTCGGGAGCCACCGCTTACCTGACCAAACCCTTTACCGAAAGTCAACTGAATGCCGAAGTGGAGCGCCTTTTGGCCCAACAGCCCCACTTGCAGGAGCGTCTGGCCGGGTCGGGAATCAGAATGGATCAGACCTCTTTGTTCAAGGGATCCCACACATCACTCGGATCTCCCGCTCCACGCGCTGCAGAACAGCATCAGGCCAACGCCTAGAACCCCTAATCGGATCCCTGTTGTAGGGAAGAAAACCCGGCTTTGTGTGGCGATAACTGGCCGCCGTGTACCTGAACAATTTGGGCCGCACTGAGCCAGCGGGCATCGAAGGATCCCAGATGGGTGGTGGTGACCAGGGTTTGGACACGGGTTTGAATGGCATCCAACAGTTGATTTTGGCGATGGAGATCCAGCTCCGCCAACACGTCATCGAGTAACAGCAAAGGCGGCTCCCCGATCACCTGCTCGATCAACTGCAGCTCCGCCAATTTGAGAGCCAACACCAAGGTGCGCTGTTGTCCCTGGGATCCGTAGGCACGGGCGGCGGTCTGGTTAATGCTCATCTCCACATCATCCCGATGGGGCCCCACCAAGGAGCTTCCCAAAGCCAGTTCAGCGGCAGCTTTCGCTTGAATTTCCTGCAAAAACTGGGCTTGCACCACCTCGGCAGTGGCCTGGGGATCCGGCAAAGGCACTTGGGGATGGTAGCTCAACGTCAGGGTTTCCTGTCCACCGCTGATGGCTCGATGCCAGTGATCCGCCAGAGGGTCTAGTCGCTGTACCAATCGGGCGCGGCGGCGCATGATGCGGCTGCCTGCTGTGGCCAGCTCGCCATTCCAAAAAGCCATTTCTGTGGAGGAATCGGTTAAGGAATGCCCTGCCGGATCCCGCTGCGCCTTCAGGAGGGCATTGCGCTGTTTCAGCACCTTGCGGTAGTGCTCGAGCAAGCCGGTGTAAATGGGCTCCAGTTGGATCAACACCCCATCCAACCAGTTGCGCCGCGACTCCGGCCCACCCCGCACCAAATCCAGATCCAGGCTGGAGAACAAAACGGCATTCACCTGGCCGAGAAACTCCGCTTGGCGGCGCAGCGGTTGCCCGTTCACCTTGAGGGTTCGCCGACCGCTGCTGCGCAGATCCACCACCAATTCGTGCGCCACACCCAGCCGTTCGATGGTGGCTGCGATTTGAGCCTGAGGGGAGTCATGACTCACCAACTCCCGATCCCGACTGGCCCGTCGCGAGCGTAAGGTGGCCAGCAGCTCCACGGCCTCTAGCAGGTTGGTTTTCCCTTGGGCGTTATCCCCCACTAGGATCGTTTTGGGTGAGCCAAACTGGATCCCTTGATCGCTGTAGTTGCGAAAGTGCCGCAGATGAAGGGAACGCAGGTACACAAAGTTGAGGAATTAAAGAAGGGTCTTGACTCTCTACCTCAGGGATTCTTAGCGAGCTGAGGCTAGCCTGCTGGAGGTCTTAACTTAGGCCATCTTAATTAATTCCTAAAGACTCTGTCCCACTGCCGTGACCGGCAGAAGCCATTATCAGCCACTTCCGAAAACTTGTGCCAACCGCTCACAGGTCACCTTGATTTTGTCCAGACTCCCGGGATTCACCAAGCCGTAGTAGTCAAACCCATAGACCCTCTGGGTTTGTACCGCCTGCAATTGATCCCAAAAAGGACGGGACTGGAAAAAAGCCAAGGGATCCGCCGCCTCCGGGTTGACCACCAACAGAATCTCCGGATTGGCCTCCAGGATGCGCTCGGCTGAAAGGGTGACATAGCCGCGAAATTGCCCTTGGCTTTGCAGGGTGGCCGTCAGATTGTCCGCACCAAAGCGTTCCAGCAGATCTCCAGCCCAGCTTTGCCGGTTAGGGGAAAGAATCGGCTGCGTACCCGCTAGCAGCAGCGTTTTCGGTTGAGAAGGGGGCAGTTGCTGGGGTAAGAGCGCTCCGTATTCCTGCAGTAAAGGCTGGGGATCAACTCCCAGGGCGGCGGCCAGGGTGGTGATCGTCTCTTCTAAGGCAGCCCAACTGTTGACAGCAGTTAAGTAAGTGGGGATCCCCAATTCCTCCAACCGTGAGGCCAAGGCATCGTGAAACCCACTGGCGCCCACCACCCAATCCGGTTGCAGAGCCACCAATTGCTCCAGGTTGGGTTGGTTGCCCAGGCCCAAGCGGGTAATGCCCTGAAAACGGGGATCCGACTCCAGTAGCTGTCCGGAAGGGATCCCCACCAGCTTATCGGGGGCCAGACGATAGAGAATATCCGCTGTCAGAGTGGTGAGGCTGGCCACGCGGTTGACCGGGGCCTCAACTAAAGAGTGTGGGGAGCGCGGGATCCCTGCTTGTGCCCCTGCAGAATGTCCCCACCACCAGGCTCCTAAGCCGGAGAGGGTGAGAGTCAAGATTTGGCGGCGAGAGTAGCGATAAACCATAGACCAACCTCCAGAGAACAGCAGAACGAAGGAACCCAGGTTCTGGGTTCATCCTGATCCCTCAGTTGAGGGCAAATTGAATGGGTACCGTGACCCAAGATTCGATCGGGACATTGTTTTTCAGAGCGGGGCTGAATTGCCACTGTTGCACCGCCTGCTGAGCGGCACTGTCTAGAGCTGGAAAACCACTCGAGGAGAGGATCTCCACCTGCTGCACCCGCCCCTGAGGATCAACCTTGGCTCTGAGTATCACTTGCCCCTGCTGATTGAGACGGCGGGCTTGGGGTGGGTACTGGGGTGGGGCATTGCGGCCTGGAATCGGTTGGGCCAAAGTGTCCGGCAGGGGATTGGCGGCAACCGAGGGCGGAGAAGGCGGTGGAGCAGGAGCAGGTGTTCCAGCAGGCGCTGCAAGGGGAATGGAAGTGGAAGCGGCCTGCGGGGAAGGAGAGGTCGCTGTCGAAGAGGAAGCCCCTGATGGGCCGGAGGAGAGGACTCCGTCCCGCTGACGCGATTGGATCCCTTGCAGCAGAGGGGTCAAGCGAGGCACGGGCGTACCTGCAGGCGCAGGGGAAGCAGGCATTACAGCAGGAGAGGACGGTTGCTGGGCCACAGCAGCAGGAGTAGGAACAGGGGTGGAAGTTGGGGTAAGCGGGGGAGTTGCTGTGGGAACGGGAGTGGGTGGAGGCGTGGGTTCTGGGGTAGGTGGAGGTGTTGGTGTGAACGTTGGTGTTGGGGTGGGAGTGGAGGTTGGTGTTGGGGACGGCGTTTGCAGGCCCAGGTTGGCCAGGGGCAAGGGATCCGGCTCGGGGGGAGGCGGCAAAGGTTCTGGGAGGGGTTCTGGTTGGCTGGCGGGTACTGCGGGCGGCGGTAAGGGATCCGGCTCAGCAACCGGTGCGGGAGGGAGGGGAGCTGCTGGCTCCGGCTCACTCTCTTGGACAGGCTCTGCGACTGGATCGGCTGCCAGTTCCGGTTCCGGGGGCAGTTCCAGCAGCATAATCGGGATCCGCTGCTCCAGCTCTGGCACCGGTCGGGATCCCTGCCAGATCCAAAGCAACACCACCAAGCCATGCAAAAGAGCGGATCCCAGGGTTCCCCAGGTGGGTGGTTGCGAGAGATCCGGTCGCTGATGGCGCCAGTGGGAGGGAGTCCATACCCAGCCAGACGCGGGATCCTCTGTCCAGTGGCTACGGGCCACCGCCAAGGCCGTACAGCAACAACTGGCTTGTAAAGCATCGTTCAGAAGAGCCTCACCCCAGGCTAGGCAACGACCGCCAAGCTCTGTGGGCATAGCCCAGAAGCCCAATTCCACAAAAGCCAGCCCTACCCCGTAGGCCACCCCTTCCTGCAGCCAGTAATAGCTTTGCAAGTGCAGCACCACACCCCAATCCCGCTGAGGCCGGACTTCGAGGGAAGGGTGGGTGAGGATTGGCCGTTCTGCCAGCATGATCTAGGAGAGCTTAAAACCGCGCAGAAAAATTGAGAGCTACATTCCGGCCCGGTTGAGCCCGTCGTTCTACCGCTGGCCCGACGAAAAGATTACGGGTTTCGGAGTAGAGGAAATACTTCTCGTCAAACAGGTTGTAAACCCCAAAGTTCAACTGCCAGTTGTCATCCAGGTTGTAGTAGGCCAGCAAGTCCACCACCGAGTAGCCGCTGGCCAGAAAGGGGATTTGGGGCGGAGCATTGGGATTGGTTTGGACAACCTCCCGTTGGGGATCCCGTGGATCGGCCACCAAGGTGGCTATTAACCTTGCCCCCCACACTTGGCTGGGATCGTCGTAGTTCAATCCCAGTACCGCCGTTAGGGGCTCAATGGAAAGCAGGGGTTTGTTCTCGGTGAGGTTGTCCCCTACCGCCCAGGCCAAGCTGCCGTTCAGGCTCCACCCGGTCAAATCTGGGCTGAAGAAATACTGACCTGTGGCTTCTACTCCGTAAATGCGGGCCCGACTGACATTCTGGCTCTGGAACAGGGTAACAGGCGGGGGAGGTGGCCCACCGGGTGGGCCAGGGGGGGAAGGCTCGGATCCCACTTCTCGAAAGGCTTCGATGAAGTCGTTGTAGTCGTTATAGTAGGCTGCCAAGCTAAAGCTGGCCTGAGGGTAGATCCCCCGCAAGCCCACCTCGAAGCCCTGGCTGGTTTCCGGGCGCAAATCGGGATTGGAGAGGGTGCGATAGCGGAAAAAGGGACTGGTGAGGTTGGTAAAGCCACTGTTGATTTCGTTGTACTGGGGGGCACGGAAGCCGGTGTTGTACTGGGCTGTAAACGTTAGGTTGGGGTTAATCCTCCACACCAAGCCCAGTTTTGGAGAAATCGCATCGGCAAACAGACTGACGGCTTCTGCCCCACTCTTCAAGAAGGTTTCATCCGGGCTGGGGGTGAGGTTGTAGGTGTCGTAGCGGATCCCGGGGATGAGGGTGAAATTGCCGCCATTAAACTCAATTTCATCCTGGAGGTAAAGGCCGAAGCGCACGGTATCGGAGTCGGGAAAATCTTTGGTGGGGAAGTTATCCGGGGGAATATTTTGGGTGACTGCCCCGGTTTGTAAATTGGTTTGGAAGCGGTTGCGAGGGCGTTCATTGCGAGTTGTGGAGAGATCCACCCCATAGACCAAGCGGTGGGAGATATCCCCGGTTTGGAAGCGGCTTTGGGCCTGTAGGTTCACCCCCAAGATGTTGCTGATCAGCTCATTAAAGGTATCGCGGCGGACGGGTACGGGCTGACCTTGCACAGTGAGGGTGCGGTTTTCGACGCTGGGCTCTTGGGTGCGGGCCGGTTGGTAGTAAATCTGCGCTGTGGCCAGTTCAAAGGCTGGGGTATCGGGGTTGGCATAGCGATATTCCAGGCTAAGGCGGGTGCGCTCGATATCGATGGTTTCCTCAAAAAAGCTAATGCCTGTATCTAAGTTACGGGGGGCGGTGGTGGAGGTGGTGCGACGGTTGAAATATTCTCCGGTCAAGTTGAGGCTGCTGTACTCATCAAAGCGATAGACCAGCTTGGCCAAGACGTTATCCCCAATTTCTGTCTGAGGATTGACAAGGCTGGGATCCGCTTTAATGTTGGTTTCCCGTCCATCGCGGCGGGTGTAGATCAGCATCGCCTCTAGGTTGTCCTGCCGCCCCGCCAAACTGACGGTATTGACAAAGCCCTGATTACGACTGCTGTACTGGCTGGAGATGCCCACATGGCTATCCCGTTCTCCCAAAAGATCCGCGGGATCCAAAGTCGTAAAGGTCACCACACCCCCCAGAGCATCACTGCCGTAAAGGGTGGAAGCGGGGCCGCGGATAATTTCTACGGTGCGGGTGGTTTCCAGCTCAAAGGTATCCCGCCCTAGGTTGAAGGGGCCAAAGGTAAAGCGTTCCGGTTGCCGGATCCCATCCACCTGAATGAGCACCCGGTTGCCATCTAGGCCGCGGATATTGAAATCCTGGAGGCCATAGCGGAGATCATCCCGAACCGTGATCCCCGGCTCGTAGCGCACCAGATCCTGAATGTTTTGGATGAGCTCCTGCCGTAGCCGCTCGCGGTCGATCACCGTGATGCTGGCGGGAGAATCGGCCAAGGAGCGCTCGGTGCGGGTGCCGGTCACCGTCACCTGTTGCAGGTTAAACACCGGGATCCCCTGTTGCAGCACCTGCAAATCCGCCTGCAAACGCTCGACTTCCGCCTCATCCCCCCGCTGGCGGGCCGCTTCAATTTGCGCTTCTAACTCGCGGATTTGCTCCTGCAGGGTGGTTGCCCCTTGCACAGGAGCGGGAGTAGCCTGAGCCAGCAACGGGGGATCCGACAAGGATCCCGTAGCCGGTTGGGTTTGTCCCCAAGCCAGGGATCCCCAGCCCACCCCCACACTCAAACCCAAGCTCACCAGGCCAGATAAACGACCGACAACGCCCATAACGCCTCACTCACAACAAGAAAGTTCAAGGTTGCAGTTCAAAAGAAGTTCAAAACGGATTCATTACCCCTGCCGCCCCTCCCACCGACAGCGGTACCCCATCCACCCCCACAGCCGCTATGGGGCAAAGCTGCCGGCCCACCGGGGTCGGGATCCACTCCACCTCCAAGCCAAACACCTGCCGCACCCGGGTCGGGGTCAAGACCTCAGGAGGGGATCCCACCGCCTGCAACTGGCCGGAACTCAGCAGCGCCATCCGTTGGCTGTAGCGAATGGCCAGATTCAGGTCATGGAGTACCGTGATCACCGTCAGGTTCCGTTCCTGTTTCAGCCGTTGCAACAGCTCCAGCAGCTCCAGTTGGTAGCGCAGATCCAAAAAGGTGGTGGGCTCATCCAACAGCAACACCTGCGGTTCCTGCACCAGGGCCATGGCCAAAAACGCCCGCTGCCGCTCTCCCCCCGACAGGGTTTCTAGCCGCCGCTCCGCTAGGGATCCCAGCCCCGTTTGCCCTAGGGCCTGCTCCACCCGCTGCCAATCGGCCCGCCGTAACTGCCACTCCCACCACAGCTGGTGAGGCGAACGCCCCAAACTCACCAACTGTCGCACCGTCAGTCCTGTCGGGATCCGCTGCTGTTGGGGTAGGAGAGCCAGTCGCTGGGCTACCTGCTGTGGCGTGAACTGACGATGGAGATCCCTGCCGTCCAGGAGCACAACTCCAGCCGAGGGAAGCAATATGCGGCTGAGCAAGCGCAACAGCGTCGATTTGCCGGATCCATTGGGGCCAACAATGCTCAGCCATTCCCCCCGCTCCACCTGCAGCGAGAGCTCTCGGATCATCGGCTGGCTGCCGTAGCCGCCCCACAAGCTTTTCGCCTCCAGAATGGCTGCCTGCTCCCTCACAAGCCCCTCTCCTGTCGTTGCAGCAGCCAGCCGAAAAAAGGTGCTCCCATCAGAGCCGTCACCACCCCCACCGGCAACTCCACCGCTCCCAAACGGGCCAGGATATCGGCGGATCCCAGCAAGCCCGCCCCCGCCAGGGCCGAAAGAGGCAACAGCCAGCGGTGATCGGATCCCACCCCCTGCCGCACCATGTGGGGCACCACCAACCCGACAAAGCCAATCAGCCCGCCAACGCTCACCGCCGCCGCCGCCAACAAAGCCGCCACCAAGCCAATTGCCACCCGGGTACGGGCCAAAGGGATCCCCAAGCTCACCGCCATCTCCTCCCCTAAGCCCAACAGGTTCAAGGCCCGCGCCTGCCCCCAGCCCAGCCCCAGCCCCACCAGGATGTACAGCCCCGCCGTCTGCACCTCCGGCCAGCCGCGTCCGCTCAGGCTGCCGATCAACCAGGTCAGAGCCACCTGTACCCGGTCATCCGCCATCAACAGCAAGGTGGAACTGATGGCTCCAAACAGGGCACTCACCGCCACCCCGGCCAAGATCAGCCGCTCCACCGCTAGCCCTGCCCGTGTGCGCGCCAATCCATACACCAACAGCGTGGTGAGCAACCCCCCAACCCAAGCCGCCAACGGTACCCAACTCGTCCACTCCCCTAGCGTCAGTAACCCCACTGCTGCTAGGCCTGCCCCCGCTGAAATACCCAGCAGATAGGGATCTGCCAACCCATTCCCCAACATCCCTTGCAGCAAGGCCCCTGCCATGCCCAAAGCCGCCCCCACCAACTGCGCCAGCAAAGCTCGCGGCATGCGCAACTGCCAAAGGATGGTTTGATAGGTGGGATCCCCCTGTCGCCACAGCGCCTGCCAGACTTCCGCCCCACTCATGGGCACAGCGCCCAAAGAAAGGGAGAACAAAAACAGCAAGATAATGCCACTCAGTAGCAAGCTAGCCAGGCCGATAGGATGGATAGTCCATACCTTCTGCTTATAGATCTTTTCAACACCAGGCGATGCACGTTCGTTGCCAACCAGCACCTCAAAAACCTCTTCGACAGAAATCCGCCAGGAAAACTCAGTCCCTACAGGCCCAGCAGATTCACCCCAGAGCAGAAGGACTGGCTAATTATTGGCTAGTGTTATTGAGAAATAAAATCAACAAAGTTGTAGTTGTCAGAATATCAGCACCTTTCAGATATTGCAAGAGACTACCAATAACAGGCGAATAACTAGGTGCTTGGCGCTGGCATCAATTTGCCAATTGGCCGGATTTCTGGCCAGGATTGTTCTCTCGTGAGTGTGGATGCCATGTCTTCGTCCTCTTCTGCCGCCGAAACCTGGGATGCCTTGACGGTGGATCCCGCGCTGCTCACCCCGATGATGCAGCACTACGTGGAGCTGAAGCGGCAATATCCCCAGGCGATTCTGCTCTACCGGCTGGGGGACTTCTACGAGATGTTTTTCCAGGATGCTTACATCGTCTCGCGGGAGCTGGAGCTGGTGCTCACCGGGCGAGAGGGAGGGGCAATTGGGCGGATCCCGATGTGTGGCGTGCCCCACCATGCCTTTGAGCGCTATGCCGCTCAGTTGGTGGCCAAAGGCTATGCCCTGGCCGTCTGCGAGCAAATGGAACCCGCCGATCAAGCCAAAGGATTGGTGCGCCGGGAAGTAACACGGGTGATCACCCCAGGCACCGTTTTGGAAGAAGAACTGCTGAAAGCGCGGCAGAACAACTATCTGGCGGCTATTGTGCGCCTCAAGGATCTCAGGCAACCCGACTCCCCCTGGGGCTTGGCCTACGCCGATATTTCCACCGGGGAGTTTTGGGTATGTCAGAGCGCAGGGGCAGAAAAACTGGAACAAGAACTGGCACGGCTCCAGCCGGCGGAGGTGTTGCTGCCGGTGGAGGATGGCCTGGGCCTCAATCTGGTTCGTCCCAGGGATCCCCAAGCCCTCCTGGATCTACCGGGTCAGTATGGCTATACCCTGCGCCCCCCAGAACCCTTTGAGTTGAGCGTGGCCCGAGCTAACCTGCTGCAGACTTATCGACTGGGATCCTTGGAAGGGTTGGGCTGTGCCGGGCTCCCTCTGGCAATTCGGGCAGCGGGCGGGCTGTTGCAATACCTGGAGGAAACCCAGAAGAACCTCATCCAGGAGAAGGGGCTCCATTGCCTGTTGCAACCCCCACGTACCTACCAACTGACGGATTACCTAATGTTGGATCCGCAGACGCGGCGCAACCTGGAACTGACCCAGACAATTCGGGAGGGGGCTTTCGCCGGATCCCTCCTCTGGGTGCTGGATCAGAGTCGCACGGCGATGGGAGGGCGGGCGCTGCGCCGTTGGCTCCTCCAACCGCTGCGGGATCCGGAACCCATTCAAGCCCGCCAGGACACCATCCAAGAACTGCTGGACCATCCTTCCCTGCGCACCCGCCTGGGATCCCTGCTGGATTCCCTCTACGACCTGGAGCGCTTAGCCAATCGTGTGGGATCCGGTACCGCCAATCCCCGCGAGCTGGTGGCCCTGGGATCCTCCCTAAGTAAACTGCCGGATCTGGCAGACCTAGTCGCTGATGCCCAAGCCCCTCTTCTGCAAAGCCTGCAACGAGTGGATCCCGCCCTATCGGATTTGGGCCGGCTGATTGAGCGCACCCTCCTCCCCTCCCCTCCCCCGCTTCTGACGGAAGGGGGACTGATTCAGGCTGGTGTGGATTCCGAACTGGATCGGCTGCGGCAGCAGGTGGAACAAGACCGACAATGGATTGCCAACCTGGAGAAGATCGAGCGGGAACGCACCGGGATCCCCACTCTCAAGGTGGGCTTTAACAAAGCCTTCGGCTACTACCTAAGCATCAGCCGCGCCAAAGCTCACCAAGTGCCGGATAACTACATCCGCAAGCAAACCCTGACCAACGAAGAACGCTTCATCACCCCCGAGCTAAAGGAAAAAGAAGCCCGCATCCTCACCGCCCAAACCGAGATCAACCAACGGGAATACGAGCTGTTTTTGCAGTTGCGCCTACAAGCGGGATCCCAAGCCGAACCCATTCGCCAAGTGGCCCAAACCATCGCCACCATCGATGCCCTGTTGGGGCTGGCGGAAGTGGCAGTACAGCAGGGGTATAGCCGCCCCAAAATCACCCGGGATCGGCGATTGTGGATCGAGCAGGGTCGCCATCCCGTCGTGGAAAAATCGCTTCCGAGTGGGTTATTTGTGGCCAACTCCGTCCGGTTGGGATCCCCTGAGGGCCCCGACTTGATGGTGCTAACCGGGCCGAACATGTCCGGCAAATCCACCTACCTGCGACAAATCGGTTTAATTCAAATCCTGGCTCAGATGGGTAGCTTCGTCCCCGCCGAACGAGCCGAATTGGGTCTCTGCGACCGCATCTTTACCCGCATAGGGGCCGTTGATGATCTGGCCACCGGGCAGTCCACCTTCATGGTAGAGATGAACGAAACTGCCAACATCCTCAACCACGCCACCGAGCACTCTTTGGTGTTGCTCGATGAGATTGGTCGCGGTACCGCTACGTTTGATGGTCTCTCCATTGCCTGGGCCGTGGCGGAATACCTAGCCACCCAAGTGCGGGCCCGAACCCTCTTTGCCACCCACTACCACGAGATGAACCAACTGGAAACGCTGCTGCCCAATGTGGCCAATTTTCAGGTGGTGGTGAAAGAGTTGGAAGATCGCATTATCTTCCTGCACCAAGTCCAAGCGGGCGGGGCGGATCGTTCCTATGGGATCGAGGTGGGGCGGATGGCGGGACTGCCCAAACCGGTGATCAAACGGGCCAAGCAAGTCCTGGAGCTGGTGGAAAAGCACAGTCGCATCGGCTTGGGGCTCAGAAACCAAGGACGAAACCAGGAACGTGCCCAGGGCGCGAAGAAAAATCCACCGGAACAGGAACAAAACCCCAGCACTGAACAACTGCCGATTTTCCCGGATATCGGTTAGGACTCGTTGCTGCTCAACTCTTCCTCAACGGGATCCCGTTCCTCCAGAGCAAAGGTGGCCGCCAAAATATCCAGCTCATCCCGATGCCCCTCCACCCACAGCCGGGATCCAGAACTCTCCTCTTGCAGTTTGAGGCGGATCTGTTCCGGGCGTTGGTTGCGCTGGCGGTAGTACCAACCGGCCCAAGGGGAAGCCAGCATCAGCATCCAGGGCCACCCCCCCCATTGCGGCTCAAGGGTGGACAAAACCAGCGCCAAACAGGCCAACCCCACCCCCGCCAGCCCGGTGAGAAAAAGCGCCAAGCCGGTACTGGCCTTAGCCTCCCCCGCAAAGGTGGCGATGCCATCAGAATCGGTGGATTGCAGTTGGTAGGCCCGACCCTGCAAATGGCTGCGCAAGGCGGATCCCAAGGAGTTTAACGGACGGCTGCTAAAGTAGAGGCGGTTCTCCGTTCGATCTTTACCCGAAGCTCGCAAAAAAAAGAATAGGCCGATAGCCAGTAGAGCGGTCAGCGTTAGCGTCGAAAGGGTTTCCCCCGTCAAGGTAATTTCTGGCCCATTCATCGCAATTCAGCGTCCTTAGCGTATAGAGCGTATAGCTTTTCCTAGGGTTCCCCATTCCAGCTTATGGGAGCCAGTGCCCTGCCTGAAAATTAGGCATCCCTCAGTAACCTTTGACATTCCTGCACCACCTCTGCCAAATCCTCACTACACCAGGGGTAGTCCAGAGGGGGCCGCTGGATCACCCACAGCGGGATCCCGAGGGTTTTGGCCACTGCTTGCTTGATCCTCAGTCCGCCGGCCTCTCCAGAAGCTTTGCTGATTGCCACTTCAATGGACAACTGCTGCCAAAGCTGCCATTCTTGCTCAAAACTCAGGGGCAACCGCATCCCGATCACCCGTTCGGCAGGGATCCCGGCTTGCACCGCCTGGGGAACCGATTCTGGTAAGACTCGCGCCCACAGTTGAGAACGCTCTTGCCAGGGCAAAAACAGCGGCAGAGCCTTCACCCCCACCAGCAGGAGTACCCGCCGCCCCAGCAGCACCTCATCTGTGAGTACCCCCCGCCAATCCGGCACCACCTGTACCGCAGGATCCAACTCAACCGGCGGGCGTTCGTAGCGCAGGTAAGGGATCCCCAGTTGCGCCGTCACCTGGATGGCCAGTTGCGAGATCTGCTGGGCAAAAGGATGAGAAGCATCCACCACCACTCGGATCCCATGTTCTCGCAGGAATGGCCCCAAAGATGCCGACGAAAATCGGGTGATGATCACCTGACCGGGTAAATCCTGATACAGTCCTGTTGCGCCTGCCGTAGTGACCGTCACTAGCCAGGGGATCCCTTGTTGGCTGAGGGCTTGAGCTAAGCTGCGACTCTCGCTCGTACCGCCGAGCACTGCCACCGGAGTCGGGTTACGGAGTAGGTTCATGGTGTGTTGCCAAACTTTGACACCCGTAGATACGATCAAGGCTAATGGCTGGAGGCAATTGCTCATGATCGAGATGCATGTGGCTGGGATCGCGGTTGATGCCGTTAACCAGAACCCCATTGTGATCCTCCGCGACAGCAGCGAGCGCCGTGCCTTGCCCATTTGGGTGGGTAAAGCGGAGGCCAACGCCATTTTGCAGGCCCTAGATGACCAAAAGCCCCTACGTCCCATGACCCATGATCTGCTGCTCAACTCTTGGGAGACCTGGGGGATCACCTTAGAGCGAGTGGTTATTCATGCCCTGTTGGACAATACGTTTTATGCGGTGCTCACCACTCTGAACGGCGAGAAAAAACAAGAAATCGACTGCCGCCCCAGTGATGCCATTGCTATTGCCCTGCGGGCCCATGTCCCCATCTGGACGGTCGAAGAAGTGATCGCAGAAGCCTCCATTCCCATGAACCAAGATGCCGATGAAGAGGAGCGGGAGCAGTTTCGCAAGTTTGTGGAAAATGTCAGCCCCAAGGATTTCATTCGCAGCCGACCCTTCACCGACTACCCCACCGAAGCCGATGGCTGATGGTCAGTTGATGGCAACAGGGATCCCGATGGGTAAACCAAAACCATGCCCGATGTTGCTGAGTTAACCCTTTACCCGATCAAGTCCTTAGATGGGGTATCACTACCGGAGGTGAGCCTGACAGCAGCGGGTGCTCTCCTGGGGGATCGCCGCTATATGCTAGTGGATGCTCAGGGCCGACGGGTGAACGGCAAACGCTATGCCCAGCTCCATCGCTTGCGAGCCCAATTTGATCCGGGGCTGCGACAGGTGCAGCTGTGGGGGGATGGACAGGCAGCGCAGTTTGATCTGCAACAGGAGCGGGATCCCCTACAAACTTGGCTGAGCAACTGGCTGGGGTTTCCGGTGCAGGTTCTGGAAGCACCGATCACAGGCTTTCCCGATGATCCTTACGCCAGTGGCCCTACCCTGATCAGCACCTCCACTCTCGAAGTGGTGGCCAACTGGTTCCCCGGACTCACCGCAGAGGAGCTGCGGCAGCGGTTTCGCATGAATATTGAAGTATCGGAGTGCCCGCCCTTTTGGGAAGATCACCTCTTTGCCCAGGCGGATCAGGGGGTGCGCTTTCGCATTGGAGAGGTGGAGCTGTTGGGCATTAACCCCTGTGCCCGCTGTGGGGTACCCACCCGCGATCCGATCACGGGCGCTTCCTATCTCGGCTTTCAGAAGCACTTCGTTGTCCAGCGGCAGAAAACTTTACCCCCGTGGGCCGAGGTTAGCCGGTTTGATCACTTTTATCGCCTTGGGCTGAATACTTGGATCCCGAAAACCGAGGCGGGCAAAAAGTTGAGAGTAGGGGATCCCGTGGAGATCCTCGCGGTTGAACCCCTCAGTGCCTATCCTGAGCTGAGCCGAACCCCGCAGCAGCCTCTCTAGCCGCGTCTTCCTGAATCCCCAGCGACAGTTCTGCCAACCCTGAAGCCGACACAATCTCAGCCGAACAGTCCACCGCTGCTTGCCGAGCTAACCCCAGTCTTGCTCCCGGCTCCTCTTCCATTTCCGCCTACAATCAAGCTAAAGGACATCCTTCCCTGCCAGAGCTATGCAAACCCTGGACTGCCCCCCTGTCTCCCCTCAACAGCCTTACCCAGAACCCGTCTATCCCCGTCGTCCTACCCGTACTGTGGCGGTCGCTGATGTGTTGATCGGCAGTCAGCATCCGGTGGTGGTGCAATCCATGATCAACGAAGACACCCTCGATATCGAAGCGGCTGTGGCCGGGATCCGCCGTTTACATGAAGCGGGATCTGAAATTGTGCGGGTGACCACCCCGAGCATGGCCCATGCCAAGGCCATGGAAGCGATTCGGGACAGGTTGATCCAAACCTACAAGCCGGTGCCCTTGGTGGCTGATGTCCATCACAACGGGGTCAAGATCGCGCTGGAGGTTTCCAAGTACGTCGATAAGGTGCGCATCAATCCAGGGCTGTTTGTCTTTGAAAAACCACAGCCGGGTCGTACAGAATACACACAGGCGGAATTTGAGGCCATCCGCGATCGAATCCGCGAAACCTTTACCCCTTTGGTGCAAACCCTCAAGGATCAAAACAAAGCCATGCGCATTGGGGTTAACCACGGATCCCTGGCGGAGCGGATGCTGTTCACCTATGGGGATACTCCCGAAGGTATGGTGGAGTCGGCCCTGGAATTTGCCCAAATCTGTGCCGAGCAAGATTTTCACAACATCGTCCTTTCCTTTAAGGCTTCCCGTCCACAGGTGATGTTGGCGGCTTATCGACTGGCAGCCCAACGCTTTGATGCGCTGGGATTAAACTATCCATTCCATTTAGGGGTGACCGAGGCCGGGGATGGAGAGTATGGCCGGATTAAGTCGGCAGTGGGGATTGGAACCCTGTTGGCCGAAGGGATCGGCGATACCATTCGCGTTTCTCTGACAGAAGCACCGGAAAAGGAGATCCCGGTTGCCTACAGCATTTTGCAGGCCCTGAACCTGCGCAAGACGATGGTGGAATACGTGGCTTGCCCCTCCTGTGGCCGTACCCTCTTCAACCTGGAGGAGGTGCTGCACAAGGTTCGCGCCGCAACCCAGCATTTGGTGGGCCTGGATATTGCGGTAATGGGCTGCATTGTCAATGGCCCTGGCGAAATGGCCGATGCAGATTATGGCTATGTGGGCAAAAATCCCGGCTTCATCTCCCTCTATCGCGGCAAAGAAGAGGTGAAGAAGGTGCCGGAGGCGGATGGGGTGAAAGAACTGATCGAGTTGATCAAAGCCGATGGTCGCTGGGTGGATCCCGCTTAAGATCCATTGACAGCCCTTTTCGCCAAGGGCACGCTAGCACGTGTCTCTGACAGGCTTTCCTTACGAAAAGCAGCGTAAAGCCCCCGGTTTCTAACCGGGGGATATAAGCGCACAGGCTGAATTTATTCAGCAACAGAAATAGTACATACAATAGTCCCCATGAAACGGGTCACCACCACACTCAAGCTCAAGTTTCTTGACCTCAATGCGGTCAAAGCAGAGATGTTTGCCCAGACGGTTTGTGCGACAACCGCACTGGCAAACGAACTGCTCCGCATCAGTCCGAAGGAGCGGAGGGCATTAACAACCGCCAAAGTGGTGACACCACTCAAGTCGGCCCTCTCCAACCAAGTGATTCGTGTCCTGAAGGGGAAAGCCGGCCAGCGGGTCAAACACTTCAAAGTGTTCTGGCCAGAGGTCAACAACCAAAACTGGAAGCTGCACAAAGTAGGTAGCACCTACTCAGTGAGTTTCCCCACAATTCAGGGTGACAAGCGGGTTCCCCTTGAGGTTGGCAGTTTCTACTATGCCGAGCGTCTTGAGCGCATCTTGGCCGGGCAGGATTGTGAACGGGGAACCTTGAAACTGATGCAAATACGTGGGGTTTGGTATGCTGTTCTGTCTATCACTTGGGAAGTTCCCGAAGTGAAGAGTACGGAGCGACTAGGTGTTGACCGTGGGCAGAACCGTTTGGCAGTGGCGGCCACCCGTTGGGGTCGGGCGGTGTTTTTTGGGGGTGGAGAGGTAGCCTATCGTCGTCGTCGTTTCCAGAAGCGTCGTGCCCAGTTGCAGCAGGCGGGTAAATACCGAGCACTCAAGCGACTGGAGCGCAAAGAAGCCCGGTGGATGAGGGCGGTCAACCACACCGTTAGCCGCCGCATTGTGCGGTTTGCCAATGCGGTAAATGCGGATGTGTGGATGGAAGACCTCTCGGGTATCCGCCAATCCAGACAGAGCCAGAAGGCGCGTTCGGATGCCGGGAAATCGCGCCATACCTGGTCGTACTACGACTTGGAGTGGAAGGTTGCCTACAAGCTGGAAATGGCGGGCAGGACGCTGCATAAACGTCCTGCTGCCTACACATCCAAAACCGACCACAGGACAGGATTGATTGGGAAAAGGAGTGGGCATTTGTTCACTGGGCAGGACGGGTATTGCTGTGATGCAGACTGGAATGCCGCAATGAACATTGCCCAGTGGGACGGGTTTTCGTGTCCCCTGAGTCTAAAAGAAGCCGTATCTGTAATGGGTACGGTCGGCTCAGGGGATGGGGTAGTTGGCAATCCCCTGAACTCCATGAATCCCTCACAGCTTCAAGCTGTGGGGAGCTAGAAGGGAGAATCCCCCGGTTTCTAACCGGGGGAGTGTCAATCCAAGAGGCTGTTATACCTACGGCGGGAGAAGGTGCGAACGGAACGTTCACGAACGTCAGAATCCTTTCCGCATTTCCAAATATCCTCTTAGTTAAGTGCCGGTTGGTCGATGGTAAAAGCCGTGCGAATGATGCGTTCTCCAGGGTAGCGATCTACTGCCGAAAGGCCGAGATCCCGCACCACAAAGGAGCGTTGAATCCAGCGGTCGAACCCGTCGTAGCGGGGAGTAAAGGCGGTTCGTCCATGGACAGTGCGGCGATTGTCAATGCAGAGGAGATCACCTGTTTCCAATTTAATGCCTCGGTAGACAGCGTTGATTGCTTCCTTCAGGGCTTCTAGGGCCAGACCCGCTTCGGGGGTTAGCCCCACCATCAAGTCTTCGTCGTAGTTCAAGAAGGGATCCTCTTGGCGGCCATACAGTACAGGCAAAATCGGGCCATTGGTCAAGGTTTGCAGATTACCGAAAGAGTAGTCGATGCCGGTGCGGTAGAGGGGCTCAAACAGCAGCTCCCGTTCCCGATCACTCAAGAGGGGTAGGGCATGGCTGATGCTGGCATAGGTGGTCTCTGCCTGGCGGTCATGGTCGGGGCGCAGGCAAAACAACAACAGAAATTCCGGCGGATAAGGGTGAAAAACCGTCTCGCGGTGGAATTGCAGTCGTGTTCGGGATCCCTCTGAAGATTGCACCTCCTCGCAGCCAGGTGTAGGCACTAAGTTTTGGAACAAATCGCCATTTTTTTCTTGAATGTAGGAAACCAAGTGACCCAGGCGGCTGCCGATCATGGCCAAACACCGCTCGCTGACAAAGGTGGTTTTCTCCTCCGAGCGCTGGGCTAGAGCCGGAGTCCGGGTGTGGTAAAGCCCTGGATCTACAGGTAACCCCCGTAACAACAGGATCCCTTCCGGGTTGGAATAGACCTGAAACTCCAGCAAAGCTCGCCGCAGATAACGGGGCAACTCATCCGCCCGCATTTCACAATCGAGCAGGAATTCTTCGGTTTCTCGATAAGGATGCGGCCCTGGCAACAAAAACAAATTCACGGTTGTTTCATCGAAGTGCCGACAATCGATGAGCGGATATCCTTCTTCAAGCTGTGGCCTTTTCATCACAATTCCTCACCACCCACTGCTTTAGTCATAGCAGCTGCGGCGAAGTTTTGGCGGTGATCTTAATACCCAAAAAGCCCAAAAAGCTGGGAGATGAGCTTGGATTCAGACTTGGGATTCACCGGGCCAAATCCAGAATCCAGGCAAAGTAAAAGCGGCTACGAATGGTCTGTCGTTGCTGAACGTTCCAGCCCAATTCGGTTAATTTGCTCACCAAAATCGCTTCTCGGTGTTGGTAGGCACGGGTGGCTTTGCTGGGGCCGGGGAAGAACTCTCCCACTTTTTTTAGCAACGTCAACAGAGGGGTTTTGGGGGCAAAACTGAAGATCAAGCGAGAGCGGGCCAGGCGGGTTAGATGTTCCAGCATGCGCAGGGCATCGGCTTCTGGGTAGTGGATCATCACATCCAGGCAAATGACGGCATCATATTCTCCGCTTAGTTCCTCTAAGTCCGAGACCCGAAATTGGGGGTTCTCGGTGGATCCCAACTGGATTTGCTGGCGACGGCGGGCTTCGTTCACCATTTGTTCGGAAATGTCGCTGGCGAAGACGCGGGCCCCTTTGGCAGCCAACGGCAAACTAAGACTACCGACCCCACACCCCGCATCACAAATCTGCAAACCTGAGGGATCCCCCAGCCATTCCAACACAGTGGCTACGGTACGGGCATGGCCGGAGCGAATGTCTTTTTGGACAAAATTGACCTCATCCTCTCCGTAGATGCGCCGCCAACGGTCGAAGCCAATGGAGTTGAAATAGTCGCGGACGATGCTTTTCTCTTGCATGGAACTGCCAGTAGGGATCCGGTTCGGGGAAGGGCAACAGACCCTGATGTGTCAGGGGCCGATGTCTCTTCGCTGACGCGAACCGTATTTTAGCCTGGAACCTCCCAATCATCCGCAGCATTAACCCTAGGATTGTATTAGAATTAACCCGCCTATGTTCGGATGTTGCCTTCATGACCGAAGCTGAGATCGCAGCGGTGTTGCAGTCCCGGTTGGGTGCCCCCGTCAAGATTGCCGTTAAACGTCGCCAGGGGCATTTGCATGTTTTGCTGGGACGTTCTGCCGAGGTACAGCTGGATTATCCTCACCTGACTGACCAGGTGCAAGCAGAGCTGAAGGCCCTAGCCCTATCGGGTCTGGAACAGGTGACGGTCTATGGGCGGGAGCTGGGCCGTGCCGAATACGAGTGGGAACAAGCGAGATCCCTACTCAACCCGACGTTGGCGATGCCAGATACTACGATTTCCCTAGCCGAGAAGAGCGATCTGTTACTGGAGGATCTGACTGTTGTCGCGCCCAATCCGGTTAACCAGCGAAGCAATCCACAGCCAGAACCGATGGATCGAACCGATACTGGATCCCGTTTTTCGTTGGTGTGGTTGGGGGGAGCTTTACTGGCCGCTGGAATAGGGTTAGCTTTTTTAATTCTGGCTTTCTTGTAGAGGGGATCCCGTCCGAGCAGCAGGGGTTAGAGAAGCTTTTTGGAGGGCCTCTTGCAACATCCGCTCCACCAGTTCCGTAAAGGTCCACCCCAGCGCTGCCGCCGCGTCTGGACAGAGGGAGGTGGGGGTCATGCCGGGGAGTGTGTTCACCTCCAGCACCCAGGGGTTCTCTGCTGCATCCACCCGCAGATCCACCCGGGCCAATCCCTCGCATCCTAGAGCCTGGTAGGCGCGCAGCCCCGCCGCCTCACAGCGGGCCAATCCCGCCGGGCTGAGGGAACAGGGGATGATATGACGGGATCCCCCAGGAGCATACTTGGCTTCGTAATCGTAAAAGCTGCCCTGAGCTGGGATAATTTCAATGGCGGGCAGAATTTGCCCCGATAAGATGGAAAGGGTAATCTCTTTGCCGGGGATATACCGCTCCAACAGGATCCGCGACGAGACCGACCGGGCCAGTTGCAGCCCCTGGGTAAAAGAGGGTTCATCTTCAACAATGCTAATGCCGACGGTGGAACCCTCGTTGCTGGGTTTAATCACCAAGGGGGATCCCAATGCTGCCACACACTCGGCCCAAGGGAGGGGAGCTTGGTTATCCCAGGCGATCCACTCTGGGGTTGGGATCCCTTCGGTTTGGAAGATCTGTTTGGACACCAGCTTATCCATGGCCAAGGCACTGGCCAACCGCCCGGATCCCTGATAAGGCAACCCCAACCAGTCGAGCATTCCTTGCACCACTCCATCTTCCCCACCGGGGCCATGCAAGGCAATCCAGACAAAATCACAACCGGCTTCTCGTTCTTGCCATAGGCGCAGGGGCAAATCCACCTCCGGATCGATCAGCTTCACCTGATGCCCCAAATCCTCCAAAGCACGCTTGCAGGCTTTGCCTGTTACCCAAGAAACCTGACGCTCTGACGAACGCCCCCCGGCCAAGACGACAATACGCATGGTTCTTGCTCTCCCTCACCACACCCTCAGCACGACAGTTTGATTTTTTTGTTGGATTTTGTTGGATTTTACCCTAGAGGGTTGGGCGGCGGCGGCGCAAAAACTCGGGAATATCCAAACCACCGGAAGTTGGCGGTTCCGGCTCAGGGGCTTTTCGGGAGGTTGGCTCGCCACTGGGGGTAGCCGGTTTGCGATCAACAGATCTGTTGTTGGAGGAACTCTTGGACGTAGCAGCAGCGCGCTGCACCCCTTGGAAGCCAGTGGCAATGACCGTAATGCGCACTTCCCCCTGCATACGCTCGTCTTGAACGGTGCCGAAGATGATGTTGGCGTCTGGATCGACCGCCTCGGCAATGATCTCAGCTGCAGCAGTGACTTCGTGTAAGGATAGATCTGCGCCACCCGTGATGTTGAAGAGAACCCCCTTGGCCCCTTCGATGGAGGTTTCCAACAGCGGCGAAGACACTGCGGTAACAGCTGCCTCGCGGGCGCGAGATTTGCCAGATCCCATGCCAATGCCCATCAAGGCAGAGCCAGCATCAGCCATCACGCTGCGCACATCGGCAAAATCCACATTGATCATGCCCGGGATGAGGATGATATCCGAGATGCCTTGTACCCCCTGGCGCAACACATCATCTGCCACGCGAAATGCCTCTTGTACAGGCGTTTGTTCCGAGATCACCGAGAGCAGCTTGTCGTTGGGGATGACAATTAGGGTATCGACAGCCTCCTGCAGCGCTTGAATCCCTTCCTCTGCTTGCTTGGTACGGCGCTTGCCCTCAAAAGAAAAGGGCCGAGTTACTACCCCCACCGTCAAAGCACCACTTTCTTTGGCAATTTGGGCAACAATTGGTGCTCCACCGGTACCCGTGCCCCCTCCCATGCCGGCAGCAATAAAGACCAGGTCTGCCCCCTTGAGAGCTGCCGACAATTCTTCACTGGATTCTTCTGCTGCCTTCCGACCAATGGCAGGATTCCCGCCTGCCCCCAAACCCCGCGTCAACTTTTGTCCAATTTGTAGCCGATTTAACGTGGAAGACTGGATCAGCGCCTGAGAATCGGTATTGACACTCCAAAATTCAACCCCCGTGAGGCTGCTGGCCGCCATCCGACTGACCGCATTGCCACCACCGCCGCCCACACCCACAACCTTAATCTTCGCGGTACTGCTCGGCATGATCCCCTCTGGATGACCCGCCGTTTTGGTCTGCGACCCATTCTTCTCGTACTCGACGTGAGAAGCCTCGCCCACGTAACGGTCACTCCAACGGGAAGGTGTCGACTGGGTTTGCTCCAAGCCTTGCCCTGGATTGGGAGGATGGATGTCTGACCAATTGGATGGCATGTCAGCTCTCAAGATAACTTAATTGCGGCAAAGATCGATCACGCTAGCTGATTTAATATAGAGCAACTCTCTTCGGATGCCAACGGCACAGATAACGGCATAGATATTGCATAGATTTTTCCGAGGGATCCCGCTTTCTCAGTGCCCCGATCCTCAGGATCTCAATGACATCAGCCCAGGTGCAGGAGCTGAGAATTGGCTCTTGAGGCAGCTTTGCTCCCTGAAGCCCAACTTAGGGTTTGTAACACAGTTCCCAAGCGAAGGGATTGGTATTTTTCAACACTTAGACAGACGGATTTGCTTCTGTTGAGATCCCAAATTGTTAGGCTTGCCTGCTGTTAAACCTGCATTCCCGACCCAATGTGACCAGGAATACCTCAAGACAGGGATCCCACCCCTTGCGGCAAAAAATGATAATGATTATCTTTATAGGATTGCCGGTCTTACTGCGGCAGCCTCTCTGTGGAGAGTGCCTATCTGATGCCTGTAGATTTCTGAGTTGGCCTATGAACATTGAACGCCCTAGCGCTTCGCGACCCTCTGTCTGGAGCCTGAGCCTATCGTTGTTGTGCTTGATGGGCTTGCCTGCCTGTCGCCTGGTGGAAAGAGGAACTGCCCAAGTTCAGATCTCGGAATCGACCTTGGTGGCCCAAGCGCCAGCTCCAGCAGATCCAGAAGAGGCTGTCCAGCCAGAAGTAGAGCTGCGGGTACTGGCCAGTACCAGCTTTATCGCCGATATTGCCCAAAACGTGGCTGGGGAGCGTCTACAGGTGGATTCGTTGATTCCCATTGGGGTGGATCCGCATGGGTTTGAACCTGCTCCCAGTGATTTGCGCCGTGTTGCCGATAGCCAAGTTTTGATTGTGAATGGCGGTGGGTTTGAGGAATTTTTGGGCAACTTGCTGGAGAATGTCGGCGGTGAACGACTGCTAATCGAGGCTTCGGCAGGCCTAGACATGCGACAGATTCCAGAATCGGAGGAAGCCTTATTTGCTCACGCCCATGGGCACGGGCATACTCACGCGGAAGAGAAGGAAGCGCAACCCTCTGAGTCCCACGGGCACTCCCATGGCCATTCCCACGGGCACTCTCACAATCATTCCCACGGGCACAGTCATGAACCGGATAAACACCACCATGCCCACGACGGGGATCCCCACTTTTATCTAGATCCGCTGAAAGTGATTCGCTACGTGGAAAATATCCGCGATGGTCTGACCAAAGTGGATCCCGCCGGAGCGGATGTCTATGCGGAAAATGCTGCTGCCTACATTGCCCAGTTACAAGAGCTGGATACTTGGATCCAAGAGCAGGTGGCGCAGATCCCTGAGTCCAACCGGCTCCTGGTGACCAACCACGATACCCTAGGCTATTTTGCCGACCGCTATGGGTTCCGGGTGATCGGGACGATCCTGCCTAGTGTGAGCACCAATGTCTCTCCTTCAGCGCGAGAACTGGCCAGCCTCATCGACACCCTTCAGGAGACCAATGTGCCAGCGATTTTTCTGGAGACGGGCAACAATCCCCAACTGGCGGAGCAACTGGCCCAGGAGTTGAATTTGCAGGTTAAACGCCTCTACAGTCACTCCACCTCCACAGCGGATGGTCCTGCCCCCACCTATCTGGACATGATGCGCTACAACACCGAAACCATCGTCACGGCGCTGCGATGAAGTTCAGTCCGCTTGGGGATCCCTTTCCGTTCGCGTCAGCGGGAGGTCGTCCTCCTAAGCCATTGGTGTGCCGTCAGCCGTGTGGGTGAAAAGCCGTGCATATCCGCTTGCAAGATGTGTGGGTTGGTTATGGGGAACAGGCGGTGCTCCAGGGGATCGACCTGCATATTCCAACGGGATCCCTGGTGGCAGTGGTCGGGCCAAATGGAGCAGGGAAATCCACCCTGTTTAAGGCGCTGGTCGGTCTATTGCCCCTGTGGCGGGGTGGGATCCAGGTGGGTCTACAAAACTTCGATGGGGATGTAGATCAGAGGCAGGCTAAGAAAGCCCTTTCCGTTGCCTACATTCCGCAGCGGGAGGAGGTGGACTGGCGCTTTCCGGTGACGGTACTGGATGTGGTGCTGATGGGGCGCTACCGTCAACGGCGCTGGCATCAACGTTTGCAGGCTTCAGATCGGGAAATGGCCTGGGTTTGTCTGGAGCGGCTGGGGCTGGCGGAGCTGGCGACTGCTGCCATTGGGGAACTGTCGGGTGGACAACAACAACGGGTGTTTCTGGCCCGTGCCCTGGCTCAAGAACCCCAGGTTTTGTTGATGGATGAACCCTTTAGTGGGGTGGATATTTCCCATCAAGAGGAGGTGTTGCAGGTGCTGGCAGAGTTGCAAGGGCAAGGGGTAACGATCCTGCTTTCCACCCACGATTTGGGCTTGGTTTGGCAACGGTTTCAACAGGTTCTCTTGCTCAATCGACGCGTGATCGCTTTTGGGCCGTGCCAGGAGGTGATGGTGTCGGGGCTGCTGCAACAAACCTTTGCCGGACAATGGATGATCCTGCCGGATGGATCCCTGATGGCGCAACCTTGCCTGAACGGGCGTGGATCCCCTTGACCCTAACGGCATCTCCAGACTCGAGGAAGGCATCCCTCTACAGGCTTTTTGCCCACGGATCCTGCCCCCGTTGTTTCTGGAGCCAGAAGACTGCCCCAAACGCCAACAGCACCATGGGTAGGCCAGCCCCATTTACCGCCTGCCATCCCCAGCGATTCAACAAGTCACCCGACAGGATTGTTGAGGCCGCGACACCGCTAAACATGAGAAAGTCATGGGCTGCCTGGGTTTTGGCCCGTTCTGCTGGCGTGTAGGCTTCCGTGAGCAACGTAGTGGAGCCGACAAACAAAAAGTTCCAGCCAATACCCAACAGCAACAAGGCAGTCCAGTAGTGCATCAGGCTAATACCCGACAGGTTGATGGCGATGCAAAGCAGGTTCAGGATCCCACCCGTCAGGATGATATTCAGCAGACCAAAGCGAACGATCAGGGCCCCCGTGATAAAAGAAGGTGCAAACATGCCCAACACATGCCACTGAATGACAAAGGCAGCCTGGTGAAAGGGGAAAGCATGTTCCACCATCGCCAAGGGTGTTGAGGTCATGATCAGCACCATTACCCCGTACCCGAGCATACTGCCCAACACCGCCACAACGAACACCGGCTGCCTGATGATGGTCAACAACGGACGGCCCTGCTCCACCTGTTCAGTTTTTTGCCAAGGGAGTAAGGGCACACTGGCCAGCAAAGGCAAGGAGATTGCCTGCAACAGGATGATCGTGAGTAAACAGCCCGCAAAGGGGGCTTCCGCGAACCAATCTTTCGTCCAAGTGGCCAGTTGAGGCCCCAAGACTGCTGCCACCACACCCCCCGCCACCACCAGTGAGATGGCCATACTGCGAAAGGACTCGCTAGCCAGTTCCGCAGCTGCAAAACGGTAGTAGCCAACAAAGCCATTGAAACAGCCCAACAGCACCATAGCCAGACAAAACCCGACAAAGCTGCCCGCGAAAATGGCATAGGCTCCCAATCCAGCCCCGAGCATGCCCATCCCGATACCAGTGGCAAAGCCCACCTTACGCCCCATTCGCGCCATCCACAATGAGGCTGGGATCGTGGTGAACAGGGTGGCCAGGTGCAGCAGCGCCAGAGGGAGGGTCGCCCAGCTTTTGTCGGTCAATAGGTTAGCCCCGATCAAGGCTGCCACTGTAAACAAGACGGAGTTGCCCGTCATCGCCAAAGCTTGACAGCCCGCCAGTTTGAGTACTGATATTTTGGAGTTCTGCAAAGGAAGATTCGTTTCTGTCAGGGATCTGCTCTCGGACATGGGTACCGTTTTGGGGGGGTGAAGGCAAACTAAACCAGTTCCAACTGGATTTCTGCCTTGAGCCGCTGGGGCAGGGAAATTTTGAACACATCCCCCTGATTCATTTCATGGGCCCCTTTCATGCTGGCCAGTGCCTCCACCACTTCGTCGGAGTTGGCGGTTAGCACCACTACAGGGCGCTCACAGGCAATGGGGAAATCGTGCCAGGTGCCCAGGTGCAGAAGTAGCCCATGTCCGGGAGGAAAACGCAGGGCTTGGACTTGATCCAAATCGGGAGCTTCCTTAGGATGATTGGGTGGGGCCATCACCATGATGAAGGGCTCTTGGCCCAAGGCAATGAACAACTGCGTCATGCGCATGTGGCGCTCCAACCAGAGCACGGGCGGGTAACCGGGCAGGATTTTGGCGGTGCGGATGACGGCTTTGCCAGTGTACTCGAAGTCGATGTTTTCCCCTTCCAGAACCCGCCCTTGATAAAACGGGATCCCCAACCCCGGTTTGGCCACATCATCCCCCAACAACTGACCGAAGGGCTGTACATTTTCCGGGGTGGCATCCACAATCGGTACCCGAACAACGGTGGGGGCAGAGGCAGTTGAGGTCATGCTCATCATGGGGATCCCTTTCGCTAGCGATTTTTGAGTCTCACGGGTCATTCTTGGGTTTGGTCATTCTATTGAGAGACCCGGTACAGAAACGGTTTTCATCGTAACGGTTTGCTACCCGACTCGGATCCCTCTACGTAAAATGAGCCTACTCAGCTGAGCCTATCGAGTTTTTCCTGGCCATAACCCACTGCTCGATGAGGGTGCGAATATGTTGGGCAGCAGTGCCATCTCCAAAGGGATTTTTAGCTTGGGCCATGCGGGCATAGGCCTGGGGATCCGAGAGCAATTCCCGAGCAGCATTGACGATCCCACTGGTGGAGGTGCCCACCAGGCGGGCGGTGCCAGCAGCGATTGCTTCTGGGCGTTCGGTAGTGTGTCGCAGCACCAAAACGGGCTTACCCAGGGCTGGGGCCTCTTCTTGAATCCCCCCGGAATCACTCAGGATTAGGGTGCAGCGCTGCATGGCTGCCACCCAAAGGTGATAGTCCAACGGCTCCACCAAGAAGGCCCGCTGATGGGATCCCAGTTGAGCTTGTAAGGGATCCCGGACGACAGGGTTGCGGTGCAAGGGCAGCAGCAGGGCAGTATCGGGAAACTCTTCCAGGATCTGCAGCAGGGCTTCTCCAATTGAGGCGAGGGGTTCCCCCCAATTTTCCCGCCGGTGCAATGTCACCAACAGAACACGATGTCGCTCCCAATCCAATCCGGGGATCGGGCAAGGGATCCCCTGGGCCGCCACCTGCAGCAGAGCATCGATGACGGTGTTGCCGGTGCAATGGATGGATCCCACCACGTGATCTCGCTTCAGGTTTTCGACCGCTTGGGGGGTGGGGGCAAAATGCAGGCTGGCCAATTGGGAGATCAAGCGGCGATTGGCTTCTTCTGGGAAGGGATTGTAGAGATCATCGGTGCGCAGACCCGCTTCCACATGCCCCACCGGGATCCGTTGATAAAAAGCAGCCAGGGTGGCAGCAAAAGCAGTGGTGGTATCTCCCTGCACCAGGATCAGATCCGGCTGACTGGTGTTGAAATAGGTTTCCAAACCGCGTAGGGTGGCTTCGGTAATATCGGTCAGGCTTTGGCGAGGGCGCATAATCGCCAGATCCCGATCCGCTTCTAGGCCAAACAGCTGCATCACTTGATCCACCATTTCCCGGTGTTGCCCAGTCAAAATCACCTCCGTACGCAAATGGGGGCTGGCTTGTAAAGCATGGATCACGGGAGCCAGCTTAATTGCTTCCGGGCGAGTGCCCAAGATCACGGCAATTAGGGGAAGAGCAGTCATGGATGCCATCAGCCTGCAAAAGGCTGTACGAACAGAGAGTTGGGGAGTACAGCAGTGGGAAAACTCTCCCTAACTGGGGTCATGTACGGGGAAGAAAGGGTTGCCGAGTTTCGCTGGGATTCCTGCCTGAACAAGAACACAGGGGATCAAGGCTGGGGGAGAGACACGGCCAATGATCCAGGGTGAGATGGCGATCGGTGGTGGGGCACCACAAACCAGAAGGTGGTCAACCCTGCCTGACTGGTTACGTTGATCTTACCCCCCAGTTGTTCCACCAATTTTTTCACCAAGGCTAACCCCAAGCCGGTACCCCCCCGGTTCCAGGGATCCCCGTTTGGCACCCGGTAAAACTTCTTAAACAGATGCGGCAGTTGATCGGCAGGGATCTGGGCAGGATTGGTAATCTCAAAGCGGATTTGGCCAAGCTCAGATGCGACCCGCAGGTGTATGGCGCCTCCTGGAGCAGTGTACTTGCAGGCGTTGTTGATCAGCTCCCCCAAAATGCGGGATAGGCGTTGGGTATCTGACCACAGTTGGGGCTCAGTTGATTCCAAAGCCGGATCCAGTTCCACCTGTAGCGTTTGCTGATAATGGGCGATACGAGCCTCAAACGAGCGCAGCTGAGCCGGGATCCAACGAGTCAAATCCACGGGTTCTAAAAGGGGTTGATCCACGCCCGCTTCTAGCCGCTGCAAATCCAGCAAATCGTTAATCAGCTCAATCTCGCGGTTAGATTCGGTTTCCAGGATGTCCAGATAGCGCTGCCGCTGCTCCTCATTCTGGGTTTTGCGGATCATGTAGAGGGACATTTTGATGTTGGACATGGGGGTGCGCAACTCGTGGGAGATGGTGTTGAGAAAATCATCCTTGAGTTGATGCAACGACTCCAGCTGAGCCACCTGGCTCTGTAAGGCTTTGTACAAGCGTGCTTGTCGCAGTCCAATCGCACATTGGGTGGCCACCTGCTGCACCAGCCGGATTTCGGACTCGCTAAACTCTTGGTCAATCGGTTTGAACAGCCAGAGATCCCCAAAGATAGCTAGCTCCTGCGGCGGGGTTTTGCAGGCTGTGAACAGGTTTGGTTGTGTGCGCTCTGTAAAAGCGTCTGGACTTCGGAAACGGTCGAAGATGGGACAGGCCAGACACAGGAGCGGTTTGGTAAGCTTCCGCACTCGAGTTGGCGGAACCTGGCACAGTAAAACCGGATCCCCAGCGAGCAGACGACGGTAGAGGCCACCCTGCTCGTCAAGGTCTATGGTGGACTTGAGTTTGGAGGGCAAACCGGCTCCATATTCATAGGTTATGGTGCTGATGCCCAGCTCCAGATTGTATAGGGCTGCATCACATCCTAGAAGCTCTAAGCTGGTGGCCAGCTCCTGTACCGCCGTTTGCAAAATCTGGTCTTCTTCCAGGCTGTCCCGAACTTTGTCGGTGATGCGCTTGAGGGTTGCTTCGTAGTTGAGGGACTGCCGTAGCTGGGCCGTTTGCTGTTGCACCTGCTGTTCTAGGGCAGCGTTGAGGTGTTGGATCTGCTGAGATTTGCTCCTAGCTTGGGCTTGATTCTGTCCAGTTGGGGATCCCTCCTCCAATCCACTCCCAGAGGGCTGCAAGCGACTGAGCACCTGTTGATCCAACAAAACCAGCAGCCAAACCGAAGATCCGAGGCTGATCCCTAGCAACATCAGATAGAACCAGGCCAAGTCTTCGTAGGCTGTTACAGTCTGAACCCTAGCTTCTGGAGCTGCGATCCGTGCCGATTCCACCCGAAAGGAGGATCCCCAATGCAGCACCAACCCGGTTAAGCCCACAACACCACAAAAGAGGGAGGAGCCCATGAGCCAGAAGATTTTTTGGCGGAGCTTCATGCTGACCAATGGGCCTGGGGAGCGCGCAACAACGTCAAAGAGCAAAAGTAAAGAATAGGTGAAGGTACAACAAGCTCAAGCTGCCCCTACTATACCCGCTTCAGGCGGAAAAACCCTCTCTGTCTCCCACACGTTCACCTCTGCCATGCAAAGAAGACGTAAAGAGGGTCGCGCTCCCCAGCTTTGCATCGATCACAAGTTCTTTGGCCTCAACAGCCCCATTAATTTATGTTGACGGCCATAGGCACTTTGCACCTGAACACGGTAAGCTTGCCACTTAGCCTCTGGTAGGCAGCGCGGGTATAGGTCAGCCAGTTCACTGCTTCATGGTATCGACTGGAGGTTTTCCCCGTCATGAGCGGTTCCGCCCGCTGCCGCGACCCCTAGAGCACCTACGCGAACGGTAGGGCGTACCAGAATCAACGCCTCTGGACAGAACAACCTCCATATCAAATCAAGCAACTGGTGAGGACAAGTTGGCTGGATGAAAGAGGAACCCCGCGCTGTATGCGTAGCAACCCTGGGGGAAGCAAGCTACAGCGTCGGGAGGATGTTACCCTAAACGCAACTGAGGGCTGGGGCAAAGGGATCCACCGATGGGACTATTTGACGATCTGATCCGATTTTTGGAAACCCGTCTGGAGGAATTTCTCAAGGCCCATCCCGAAATCGAGCTACAAGCCCTTGAGGAGCAGTTGCGCCAGCAGGAATCCGATACCTTGCGACTGCTGCAGGATAGCCGCGCCCAGGAACAAGCCCTGCAAAAGAGCATTCTCAGCTTGGGAGAGGAAATTAAAACCTGGCACTTCCGCATTGAAAAAGCCCAACGGGCCAATCGCCCCGATCTGGCCCAAGGAGCCCAACGGCGAGAAGCAGAACTGCTGCAGAAGGGCAGCCAGTTGTGGAACCAGATGAAAACCCTGAAGGACAAAATCCAACAAATGGAAGCCTTGTTGCCGCAAATTCAACAGCGTCGCCAAGAGGTGAAAACCAAGCTACAAGAGGTGAAAGCTGCCCAAGCCCAAAATGCTAGCAATCCGGATTTTGGTTTTGGCAATTGGGGGAAGTCCGGCGATGCTTGGGATGATCTAGAAAAACAATTTCATCAGCTGGAGGTGGAAGAAGAATTGCGCAAGCTCCGGCAACAAAAACGATAATCTACAACCTCTGACCAGTTCAGCCACTGTCCTCCGATCACAGGCGGTGTCCCCATCGGCATGATAGCAATAGCGGTAGGGATCCCGGCTCCGCTCTTTGCGGGATCTTCTCAACACAGTGGAGGTGGCCATGCAGTTTCACTATTCCCCTCTGCCAGATGTGGGGGAGCCCCTGGTCAAGCGGTTGGGGTGGTATCCGAGAGTGCCAGATATCACCTGGGAAAGTTGCCGCTGGCTGGGCCGCTGGTTGGGGGTGCTATTGCTGCACCTTAACTATCCCCCAATGCTCTGTCATTGCTGGCATTTGTGCCAGGGTTGGGGGCCGCTTACTGCCTTTGGCAGGGATAGTGGATTGGGGCGCTGTTGTGCATTCTGGGACGCATGGTGATCAACACTCTGGATGGGTTGGTGGCAGAGGAGTTTGGCAAAACCTCGAAACTAGGTGCCTACCTGAACCGTTTGCCGGGGGAATTTACGAAAACCAGCGTAAAGCCCCCGGTTTCTAACCGGGGGATATAAGCGCACAGGCTGAATTGATTCAGCCGTGGTGTGGGTCGTTGATGTATTCCAACACCTTTCCAACCGAATGCCGATAATGCTTGTACTCTGTCATGTAGATAACGGCGAAGCATCTACAGGAATAGTACAATAGCCCCCATGAAACGGGTCACCACCACACTCAAGCTCAAGTTTCTTGATCTCAACGCGGTCAAAGCAGAGATGTTTGCCCAGACGGTTTGGGCGACAACCGAACTGGCAAACGAACTGCTCCGCATCAGTCCGAAGGAGCGGAGGGCATTAACAACCGCCAAAGTGGTGACACCCCTCAAGTCGGCCCTCTCCAACCAGGTGATTCGTGTCCTGAAGGGGAAAGCCGGCCAGCGGGTCAAGCACTTCAAAGTGTTCTGGCCAGAGGTCAACAACCAAAACTGGAAGCTGCACAAAGTAGGTAGCACCTACTCAGTGAGCTTCCCCACGATTCAGGGTGACAAGCGGGTTCCCCTTGAGGTTGGCAGTTCCTACTATGCCGAGCGTCTTGAGCGCATCCTGGCCGAGCAGGATTGTGAACGGGGAACCTTGAAACTGATGCAAATACGTGGGGCTTGGTATGCTGTTCTGTCTATCACTTGGGATGTTCCCGAAGTGAAGAGTACAGAGCGGCTGGGTGTTGACCGGGGGCAGAACCGTTTGGCGGTGGCGGCCACCCGTTGGGGTCGAGCGGTGTTTTTTGGGGGTGGAGAGATAGCCTATCGTCGTCGTCGTTTCCAGAAGCGTCGTGCCCAGTTGCAACAGGCGGGTAAATACCGAGCACTTAAGCGACTGGAGCGCAAAGAAGCCCGGTGGATGAGGGCAGTCAACCACACCGTGAGCCGCCGCATTGTGCGGTTTGCCAAGGCGGTAAATGCGGATGTGTGGATGGAAGACCTCTCAGGTATCCGCCAATCCAGACAGAGTCGAAAGGCGCGTTCGGATGCCGGGAAATCGCGCCATACCTGGTCGTACTACGACCTGGAGTGGAAGGTTGCCTACAAGCTGGAAATGGCGGGTAGGACGCTGCACAAGCGTCCTGCTGCCTACACATCCAAAACCGACCATAGGACAGGATTGATTGGGAAAAGGAGTGGGCATCTGTTCACTGGGCAGGACGGGTATTGCTGTGATGCCGACTGGAACGCGGCTATGAACCTAGCCCAGTGGGACGGATTCTCATGTCCTCTGAGTCTAAAAGAAGCCGTATCTGTAATGGGTGCGGTCGGCTCAGGGGATGGGGTACTTGGCAATCCCCTGAACTCCATGAATACTCCACAGCTTCAAGCTGTGGGGGGCTAGAAGGGAGAATCCCCCGGTTTCTAACCGGGGGAGTGTCAACGATCTGCTGATTATCTTGGGCCTGTGGCCCCACGGGGATTTAACTTGGATGGTGGCATTGCTGCTTTTGACCGGCTGGGTGCAGCTGTTTGGTCTGTTGGGCTTGGTGGCAGGTGGCACAGTTCAGTCGGTTGGCCCCTGTGGACAGACGGATCGCTTGGCTTGGCTGGGCCTGGGCTGTCTCTTGGCTCAGTTTGGCCTAGAGGTGTGGGGTTGGGGGATCCCCTTCTTAGTTGTGGGTTGTATCCTCACGCTCGTGTTGCGGATAGGGCGTTCCCTTCGGCAAATCAGAGCTTTAGATCAAGACAGGGATCGAGCCGCCGCTGCTTCAGAAAGCGTTTAACGTTGTCCTCGCAGATAAGGGATCCCAAGGGCAGCCGGGGCTTCCACCTGTTTGCCTTTGCGCCACAGCACCGCCAAGGTGAGCAGGTAGGGCAACATCAACAAAAACTCATAGGGAAATTGCTGGGATCCTAAGGCTTGAATGCGAAATTGCAGCGCATCCGCTACCCCAAACAGCAACGAACCCAGCAGCGCTTGCCCAGGGTGCCAGCGGGCAAAAAACACCAGTGCCACGGCAATCCACCCCCGTCCAGCGGTGATCCCCTCTGCAAACAGGCGCAGCTGCACGACCGTTAATACCGCCCCTCCCAACCCCGCCAGGGCAGAGCCGATCAAAAGGGCGAGCCAACGGGTTCTCTCGACGCTGATGCCAGAGGTCTCTGCCGCCGCCGGATTTTCCCCCACCGCTCGTAAGGATCGCCCAAACTGGGTGCGAAACAACAGCAACCAACAGGCAGGCACCAACAGCCCACTCAGGTACACCATTGGGTCATGATTGAACAACACCGTTCCCACCCCAGGGATCCCCGCCAGTCCTGGAACCGGCCAAGGGGCAAGCCCCGTTACCCGCACATTGCTATTGGGCAGCAGTTGCCGAAACAGATAGGTGCTCAACCCCTGCCCCAACAAGACCAGCGTGACCCCTGCCACCACCTGATCCGCCCTGAGCCAGACGGCCAAAAGGGCCATCACCGCGCCCATTGCCATGCCCGCCAGGATCCCCGCCCCCAATCCCATCCAAGCCGCCCCGATTACCCCCGCTTGCTCCAGATGATAGGTAGTGGCAAAACCCGCCAAGGATCCCATCAGTAGGATCCCTTCCAAACCTAGGTTGAGAATGCCGGAACGTTGGGTTATCACCTCCCCCAATACCGCCAGCAACACCGGCACAGCCAAACGAATGCCAGACACCAATAGAGAAATCAAAAAGCTCCAGGTAAAGAGGCGCTGCAACAGAGTTTGGCCTAGGAGCCAGTCAGGTAGGTGGAGAGGCAAGCTCATGGCAGATCCAAAGGGTTCAACCGGAAAGTTCAGAATACCCCCCTAAAATGCCGCACCCTGTAGAGTCAATGGGTTCGTAGTAAACTTCTCAGTCCCTCCCGATGACGGTAGACCTTGGGATCCCGGGCTGGCTATGATCTCAAGCATGGCCATTCCGACCGAAGCTCCTCTGTTGCCAGCATCGATATCGATAGAGATCCCTGCCGGGATCCTTTCTGGGGGCCGACGGGATCCCATCCTTGTAATGGGGGCAGGCTTAATCGGTCGTTTGATGGCTGTAAGTCTGGCCGAACTCGGGTATCCCGTCCGCATCGTGGATGCTGCCCCCGGTGAAGCTACGGGTAGCAGTGCTGCTCACGTAGCCGCCGCCATGCTGGCTCCCCTGGCGGAATCTGTGATCACCGAAGCCAGCGTTGTGGCGCAGGGGTACTATGCCCTGTCTCGCTGGCCCTCTCTTTTGGCTCCCTTACCCCAGCCGGTTTTTTTTCAGCAGCAGGGAACCCTCATCCTTTGGCACCGGCAAGATGCCGGCGAGGCCAGACGGTTTTCCGCGCTACTGGCGGATGTTCTCACTCACCTGCCGGATCTGCCAGCGCCTCAGCCTCTCAATGCCCAAAGCTTGGCCCAACTGGAACCGGCGGTGGCCGGGCAGTTTGACCAGGGGTTGTACCTGCCCCACGAGGGCCAACTGGACAACCGCCAGTTGCTCTCGGCTCTCTTGGCGAAGTTGCGAGCTGAGGGTCTAGAGGTGGAATGGGGTTGCCCTTGGGATCTGGAGGCGGCACGGGCTTGGCAGCGCCATAGTGGGGGTTGGGTTCTGGACTGCCGTGGGTTGGGATCCCGGGGCGAGGGGCCTGTCGGCCAACCTTTACGTGGTGTGCGAGGTGAGGTGGCTCGCCTTTATGCGCCCGATGTGAAGCTGCAACGCCCAACCCGCCTACTACACCCCCGCTACCCGATTTACATTGCCCCCAAGCCGGATCATCTTTTCGTAGTCGGGGCCACAGAAATCGAAAGTGAGGATCCCTCCCCGGTCAGCGTGCGGTCTACGCTGGAGTTGCTCAGTGCTGCCTATACCGTCCATCCGGGATTTGCCGAGGCGCGCATCCTGGAGTTGAACAGTCGCTGTCGCCCGACCTTGCCGGATAACCTACCGGCGGTGGTGGAACTCTCCCCGCGCCTGCTACAGATTAACGGTCTCTACCGCCATGGGTTTATGATCTCTCCGGCCATCCACGATGCTGTTTTGGAATACGTGCAACAGGGTACCTGCACCCTGGCCAAGCAGCTAGGGATCCGTTTTCAGGTTGATACTGCAAATAATCACTCAACTGCTCCTGAGAACCCTGCTTCATGCGTATTGTGATCAACCAAGAACCGCGTGAGCTACCCGATGGCCTCACCTTGGCAGAGGCTGTAGCACTGCTGGAGGTCAGCAGCCCCTTTGCCGTGGCGGTGAACCAAAATTTTGTCCCCCGCACCCAGTACGCCCAAACTCCTTTGCAAGAAGGGGACCAGCTGGAAATCCTGACCCCTGTCGTCGGTGGCTAAACCAACCTTGAGAGTCTGTTCAGAAAGAGATGTCTACCCTTTTCAACCCCCCTAATCCCCTACCCTTGACCCCTGTGGATGAGGATCCCTTGATCCTCTATGATCGGCCTTTGAAAAGCCGCCTGATGCTGGGTACGGCCCGTTATCCCTCCCCGGCCCTTTTGGAGCAGGCGGTAGCCCAGGCTCGTCCTTGCCTGCTGACGGCTTCCTTGCGGCGGCAGGGGGCGCTGGGCTTGGACACCTCCCAGGGCTTCTGGGCTCTTTTGCAAAAGATGGGCGTTCCGATCCTGCCCAATACCGCTGGCTGCCACAGTCTGCAGGAGGTCATCACCACGGCGGAGATGGCCCGGGAAGTGTTCGCCACCGACTGGATCAAGTTGGAACTGATCGGGGATGACTATACCCTGCAGCCGGACACCGTCCAGCTACCCGCTGCTGCTGCAGAGCTGATTCGGCGAGGGTTCAAGGTTTTGCCCTACAGCACAGATGATCTGGTGCTTTGCCAACGTCTTTTGGATGTGGGGTGCCAAGTGGTCATGCCCTGGGCAGCTCCGATCGGTACCGGCAAAGGCCCCCTCAATCCTTACACCCTACGCACGCTGCGGGAGCGCATTACGGCCCCCCTGATCATCGATGCCGGTTTGGGGCTGCCCTCCCATGCCTGCCAGGTGATGGAATGGGGGTTTGATGGGGTGCTGTTGAATACAGCCGTGGCCTTGGCTCGGGATCCAGTAGCAATGGCAGCCGCGTTTGCCCAGGCGGTACATGCCGGTCGTCAGGCCTACCTTGCCGGGGCGATGCAACCTCAAGATACTGCTCAACCCAGTACCCCAGTTCTGGGTACTCCCTTTTGGCATCATGGCTAGCTTGAGCAGCTCTTCTAAATCCTCTGATCCCCTCAGAATCCCCCTAGGAACTAGATAGAGGGCTTTTGTGCCTGAACCACTTGTAGAGCCCCCAATCCATGGAATGTCTGCCGGATATTCTGCCACCCCTGTTGCTGTAATTCTTCGGGCAAATCGATCTTCAGGAGTTCCCAGGCAGTGTCGGTCTCGAAAAGGGTCAAGAATAGGGCCAACCCCGGCCAGATCAGTGGTTGCTGGGGAGCGTGCAAGTCCAGAATCAACAGGCCTCCTCCCGGTTTAAGCACCCGCCATACCTCTTGCAGCACCTGCTCCCGCTCGCTGGGGGTCAACTCGTGTAGAGCCAAGCTGGTGTGCACCCAGTCAAACCAGTTATCGGGAAAGGGCATGGCCTGAGCAAAAGCCTCCACAAACTCCACCTGCGGCAATCGCTGGCGGGCCACCTTCAAGGCCTTTGGGGAAGCATCCAACCCCGTCACCTGCTGACTAAGCTCCGCCAACACCGGGGTCACCTCTGCTGGGCCACAACAGAGATCCAACACCCGATCTTGGGAATGGATGGGGATCCCTTCCAAAGGCAGCCGACGTAATCGCCTATAGCCCCCCACCGTTAGGGCGGCCACACGACTGATGCTGCGGTAGAGCCAGGGGTATTGGTAGCTCCAGTCTCGCAGGAAAGTAGCCATCCAGGGATCCCTTAGTTGAGTTTAGTTGAGTTCTTTCACCCTATCTTCTGGAATGGATTCTGCCTTGCTCTCAGCAGTGGGGGCGGCTTCCCGTTGCGATTGAATAAGTACCACAGCCACCAGGATCAAGCCCAACCCCAGGATCTCCTTTGTCCCCAGCACACCCCTGACTATGGTGGTCAATCCAAATTGCTCGATCAGTAAGGAAAACCCGAGCTGCCCAAACACAATGGCAATGCCCAAGGCCACCAACCCAATCCGGGGCAAAGCCAACAGGCTGAGAATAATTGAGCAACTGCCAGTGGCTCCCCCCAAAAAGGCCCACCAGGGAGCTTGTCCGAGAGGGGTGATATTCCATTGGCCCCACAACCCCACCAGGGATCCAACAAACACAAAGGAAATGGTGAAACTGATGGCAGAGGCCGCCAAGGGGCTGTGAAGGGAGCGGTGCAACCGGCTGTTGAAGGCAAAGGCCAAGGTAAACAAGACCCCGCCGACTCCTGCCGCCAGCCCGGCTTGTATCGTCTCTAGGTTCATCTAGCGCCCAACTCCCTAACCTAAAAGCAACACCACCGCTACCACCAAAAGGATCCCAGCCAGCAGTCGCTGCCAGCTCAAGGGTCGCCGCTGCAACCCCAACCAGCCGAAATGATCCACCAACAGGCTACTCAGCATCTGGGTGGCGATCCCAATCCCAATGGTCAGAGTTGTCCCGGCTTGGATCGCTGCATAGGTTACCAGCAGTACGTAGGATCCCCCTGAGATCCCGCCCAAGTAACTCCACCAAGGACTGAGGCGCAACCCTGCCCAATGCACGTTGCCAAAGCGACCCGAGAGCAACAACACCACCAAAACGGTCGCACCAACAAAAGTAGAGACGACCCCCGCCATCGGCACAGAAGCGGCTGCTTGAGCCAATTTTCCATCCAACTGGTAGCGAATCGGCAGCAGAACTCCACTCAAAATCGCCATTAGCAGAAAACTCAGCCGCCACATGGATCCCAGTATCCTTCAAAGCCTAATCATTCAAGCCCCTAAAGCATAGAGTAGAACTTTTTGATTTCATGCTATAACTGGCTACTTTTTTTAGGTTGGCTTGGAACTCTCCACTCCCCGCAGCAGTCTAAGAAGACAAGGCATCTTAGCCTTTTTTGGCAAGCATTGTAACCTTCAACACGCTATGACTGACCCCGAGCTGCCTTTGCCCTCTTCAGAACAACCCGCTCAGCACAGCTTGGTCTGGTTAGTGGCTGCCGCAGGTGTAACGGTCTTGCTCTGGCAGTTCCCGTGGGGCAATTACATCCTCTATCCCTTTACCATCCTGGCTACCTGGTTCCATGAGATGGGCCATGGCTTGACGGCTCTCCTACTCGGTGGAGATTTTCACCGTCTGGAGATTTATTCCAATGGCTCTGGGTTGGCGTTCCACAGTGGGCAGCTGTTTTTGGGGCCGGTGGGTCGGGCTTTGGTGGCGGCTGGCGGGCCGATGGGGCCACCGATAGCGGGGGCTATTTTCATCCTGGCTTCTCGACGTCAGGGGACAGCCCGCTTGGGGTTGTTGTTTCTCGGATCCCTGTTGTTGCTGTCGGCGGTGATTTGGGTGCGCTCTGGCTTTGGGTTGCTGTTTGTGCCAGCGCTGGGGATCGGGATTTTGGCCCTGGGGCTATGGGCTTCCTCCTGGGTGCGGGGCTTTGCCATTCAATTTCTGGGGGTACAAGCCTGTGTGAGCACCTACCGCCAGCTGGATTACCTGTTTACCGCCACTGCCGTGATCAATGGGCAAGTAATCCACTCCGATTCCAGCCAAATTGCCCAGAACCTGCTGCTGCCCTACTGGTTTTGGGGCGGCCTAATGGCAGTATCTTCTTTGGTCTTGCTGATGACCAGTTTGCAGATGACCTACCGTGACTGATTGGCATGGGGCAAAGCCGCAATTCTGGAAGTGATTCACATCACGCGAAAATCCGTCACAAATCACTGCCCAACAGAGGAAACCGCCGCTACAGTAGTGGGCATGAGGAGTGAGGAGTCCAAGAGTGCATTATGTGGCGAGACATTATCGGGCTGACCCTAGCAGCGACGCTGTTGTTAATCAGCAAAACCACCGCAGATACCGTCGGTCGGGCGCAACCGGAGCTTTTGAAAGAGCCGATGCCCTATGCTTTCCCGGTGGAATGAAGTTGGCCCATGATTTTTAGAGCTAGCCGACCAGAGGCGTAACAGCATTGCCTTTTTGTGCAACACTCATCCTAGAGTCTTTTCGTCAAGCCTGGGATCCCTGATGCGCATAGCTCTGTTTACGGAGACCTTTCTGCCCAAGGTAGATGGCATCGTCACCCGGCTTTGTCATACTGTTCGTCATTTAACAGCCCACGGTAATTCCGTTCTCGTCGTTGCTCCCCAAGGTGCGCCCAGGCGGTTTGCACGGGCGCGGGTTTACGGGATCCCTGGAATGCCGTTGCCTTTGTACCCAGAATTGAAGCTGGCTGCCCCTGGCCCCGCGATTGGTAAGCTGCTGCATCGCTTCCGCCCGGATGTGATCCATGTGGTGAACCCGGCGGTATTGGGGCTGGGGGGGCTCTACTACAGCCAAACGATGGGGATCCCGCTGGTGGCCTCCTACCATACCCATTTGCCCAAGTACCTCAAACATTATGGGCTGGGCTTTTTGGAGGGGGTCTTGTGGAACTTGCTGAAGCTGGGACACAATCTGGCGCGGGTGAATCTCTGCACCTCCACGGCCATGGTGCAGGAGCTGAGCGCTCATGGCATTGAGCGGGTGCAACTGTGGCAGCGGGGGGTGGATACGGAGTTGTTTCATCCGCAGGCCGCCAATTCGGAAATGCGAGATCATCTCACGGCGGGCCAACCGGAACGGCCTCTTTTGCTTTATGTAGGGCGGCTTTCTGCTGAGAAAGAAGTAGGCCGGATCAAGGTGTTGTTGGAGCAGATCCCACAGGCCCGTCTAGCCATTGTTGGGGATGGGCCAGAACGGGGATCCCTGGAGCAGCATTTTGCTGGGCATGATGTGGTGTTCACCGGCTATTTACAAGGGGAATCCCTGGCGGCGGCCTTTGCTTCAGCGGATTTGTTCGTGTTCCCTTCCCGCACCGAGACCTTGGGGCTGGTCTTGTTGGAGGCAATGGCGGCGGGTTGTCCGGTGATCGCGCCTCGTTCTGGGGGTATTACCGATGTGGTGGACAGTGGCCGCAATGGGTTTCTCTTTGAGCCCGATTCGGATAGCGATTTTGTCCATGCCACCCAGCAACTTTTGAGCAGCAGCGGGCAGCGACAGGTGTTTCGGCAACAGGCCCGCCAGGAGGCAGAACGCTGGAGTTGGTCGGCAGCCACGCAACAGTTGGAGGATTACTACCGCACGGTTGTTTCTCAAGGGTAGTTACCCCCGTTGTCGGGGATCCAAAGCATCCCGTAAGCCATCGCCAATGAAGTTAAAGGCTAGCACCGTCAACACGATCAGAACACCTGGAGCAATGGCAATGTGGGGATAGGTGAGAATGTAGGCCCGCCCGTCCGAGAGGATTCCACCCCAAGAAGGTGCGGGAGGACGGATCCCTAAACCCAGAAAAGAAAGTGCCGACTCCAAGATGATGGTGCTGCCCACGCCGAGGCTACCCAAGACAATCACTGGGCCAAGCACATTGGGCAAAATGTGGTGCCAAAGAATGTGGCTGCTTTTTGCTCCACCTGCATAGGCGGCCATGACAAAGTCTCGTTCCCGCAAACTGAGGACATCAGCTCGCACCACGCGTGCGTAGGCAGCCCAAGAGGTTAGCCCAATCACCGTCACCGTAGTAAGTAGACTGGGCCCCAGTACTGCTGCCAACATGATCAGTAGCGCTAATGTGGGGAAGGCCATCAAGGTATCCACCAAGCGCGACAGGAGCAGATCCACCCACCCCCCGAAATAACCGGAAAGGGATCCCACCAAAACCCCTACAGTCACCGCAATCCCCGTTGCCCCCAACCCAACGATCAAAGCAGCACGGGTGCCGAAAATCAAACGGCTGAGCAGATCCCGCCCGACATGGTCAAATCCCAGCCAGTGTTCGACAGAAGGGCCGCGGCCCCGCATCCCGGCAAAGGTCTCAACGGGGGAATAAGGGGCTAGGTGATCGGCAAACAGGGCCACCCCCAACAACAGCACCACATATCCCAATCCGAGCAACGCCAATCGATTGGCTCGGAAGCGTCGCCAGGCTCTTACCCACAGGGGAACAGCCACCGTAGCCCGAGAGCTTGCATCTTCAGGAGTCGCCGCCAAAGGAGGAGCAGAAGTCGGGAAAGCCATAAACCAGCAAAAGTGGAACACACAGGACTAACGAGAGCGAGCCAGCAGCCGCAGTCGGGGATCAATCGCAGCGTAGGTGAGATCTGTGAGCAAATTCACCACCACCACCAAAATGGAGAGTAACATCACAATCGCTTGTGCCACCTGATAATCCAGGCGAAAGACCGAGTCATAGAGCAACCTCCCCAGACCAGGTAAAGCAAACACCGACTCGATGATGAGGGTGCCACTCAGCAGAAAGGCGATGCGAAAACCAATCACTGTCACCACCGGCAATAGAGCGTTGGGTACGGCATGGCCGAACAAAATAGCCCCGTAGGAGAGCCCCTTGCTACGCGCCGTTTTAATGTAGTCCTGAGCAAGGATCTCGATCATCGCCCCCCGCATAACCCGCGCTAGCACCGCCATCTGTTCCGTTGCCAACACTGCCACGGGCAGAATGTATCCCTGCCAGGAACGAAGTCCAAAAGGCGGTAACCAGCGCAACACCACCCCAAACAGCACGATTAACATCAACCCCAACCAAAAATTGGGTACGGCAACTCCCAGAGTTGTTCCAGCCGTAAACAGGTAGTCAAACCAAGAGTTGCGGCGGGATCCAGCGATAATACCGGCGGGAATGGCCACTGCCAAGGCAATCCCCAGTGCCAACAGATTGAGCAAAGCAGTGACGGGCACGGCTTCCCAGATCATGCGGCTAACCGGAACCCCGGTGCGGATGATAGAGGTCCCCAAACTGCCAGTGAGCATTTTGCCCATCCAGATCAGATATTGCTCCCACAAGGGGCGATCTAGACCCCACTGGCGCCGAATGGCCTCTACCTGTGCTTCTGTGATGGGCACCTGACCCTCCCCCAGCAACAAATCCACCGGATCTCCAGGGATCAGGCGAACGATGGCAAAGGTGAACAAACTAATCAACAGAATGACAAGGATCCCTTGCAGGATGCGGGTGAGTAGATATCGGCCCATGCTGTGACCCTCCTAAGTTGATGGGTGGGGATCCCTTAAGCTTCAATCCAAAATTGGTAGCACTTTTTGTAGAGGAAATCGCTAATCAGTGCAGACTCTGGCAATCCCTTAATGCGGCTACTGAAAATCGTAAACCAATCCCAATACATGACAAATAAGAAAGGAACTTCATCCGCAACGATTTGCTGAATTTCCCGATAGTATTCTGCTCGTTTTTCGGGATCCACTTCTTTGCGACCCAAATCCAGCAGCTCATCCACACGAGCATTCTTAAAATTTGACCAGTTGGAACGGCCATCGGAACCTAGGGTGGTGGGTGCATCGGGATCCCCATTGGTGCCGCCGTAGTTCCAGTTGTAGAGGGAGGCATCGACGGTATTGTTGCGTAGCCCAGTCTGGATGGCAGTGATCGGAGCTTCTGAAAGTTGCATGTCGATCCCTACGGCCCGCAGTTGTTGCTGCAAAATCTCTGCTTGTGGCCGACGAGCCTGATCCCCGGTGATGGTTGTGCAGGTGAAGGTGAATTTCTGCCCATCTTTCTCACGGATGCCATCTGCCCCAACAGTCCAACCTGCCTCTTCCAGCAATTCCACAGCTTTGTTGGGGTCGTATTCGTAGCGAGTTACCAATTCGGTGTACCACTGCACCAATGAGGGGGAGAGATTGGAGGTGGCTAAAACCGCTGCCCCTTGCTGTACATCCTGAATTTGGCGGGGCCGATCAAAGGCGTACATCATCGCTTGGCGCACCCGCTTGTCGGAAAGAATCGGGTGGTTGTTGTTCAAAGGGAAGTGGTTCACGCTAAGGCTAGGCGTTTTGAAGGTAGTGTAGTTCTCGGTATCCGCTTCGAAGCGCAGGTTGTCTTCGATCAGCGGCGGCCACACCATCGAGTCTGCTTGGCCGGTTTCCAGAGCAATGGCTCGAACAGAAGCTTCTGGCACAATATCTTGGCGCAGAATATCGATATTGGGGCGACCTCGGAAATGCTCCTCGAAAGCCTCCAGCTCCGTAAACTCTGCCGCGCGCCATTCTTTGAGCTTGAAAGGGCCAGTACCGATTGGTTGGGTTTCAAAAACTTCTTCTCCCACCTCTTCATGATAGTGCTTGGGCACAATGTAGAAGTTGTTGGCTGAAATACGCAGAAACGTGGCGTTGGGTTGCTTTAGGGTAAATACCACCGTGTAGTCATCAGGGATATCGATGCTCTCGATATCTGCTGCCTGACCGATCAATGTAGAGCCGCTATCCGGATCCCCATAAAACTCGTAGGTGTACTTCACATCCTCTGCGGTGAAGTCTTCTCCATCGTGAAATTTTACCCCCTGCCGTAGCTTGAAAGTGTAGGTGAGGCCATCCGCACTGATCTGCCAAGATTCCGCTAGAGCAGGCTGAACCTCAAAGTTCTCATCCACCTCTACCAGGCCATTGTAAAGCTGATAGATCACGAACAGGGGCACATTCCCCACCGCCTTGCCGGGACTCAGGGTAGGAACCTCCTGGTGTCCAACCACCACCATCGTGCCGCCCTGCTGAGGCGTGGCTTGGGCCGTTTGAGAATGACGGAGCCCAGAGGTGGATAAAGCCGCCAACCCGGTTCCAGTTAGGATCCCAGCTTGAAGACCTTGTTTAAGAAATTGCCGCCGACCCCTACGATTGGATCCGGCAACCTGTTGACCCATAGTTCACCTCTTTTCATATAAAGTTCATCAAGTTCTACTGAGGCTAGGTCATCTGAGCGGGGATTGAAGTATCTGCTATTACGAAGTCGAAGTTCGGGAAGATTCTTCTGGAATGGGAAAATGAGGCCAGCCCAATCTTTGAGGAGGCCACAATGGGATCCCCTAATCTACCCCAAGCGCTGCAGGCGACCTTCGAACAACTGGGGGTTCCGAAGCCAGCCTTTTCCTGGCGAGCGGATCCCTGGCTTTCTTTTCCTTGGTCGGTGCAGGTGGGATCTTGGCCTTCTGGAAGCATTCTCTACGGCGAGGCAGATGCGCCTGAGATCGAGTGGGCCCGAGCTTTGTGTCAGTTGCGCCTATCCCACCCACCCATCCCAGTCGCCTACCCACGGGATCCCGAAACGGCCTCTGCAGAAGTGCTCACCTATGCTTGGTGTTTGAACCGGATCCTGCAGGGAGTCGTGTTGGATCGCGCTTTGGAGCAACTGGGTTACGATGCCAACGAGAGCAAACGGCTGACCCAAGAACAGCTCATGGCTCAATCGGAGCAGATCCCGGACTACATCAAGGCTCTGCTGCTGTTGGAACTACTGTATCGAGGGATAGACATCGCCTGGCAAAAGGAGTTACAAGCTGCTTGTGGAGACGATGAAATGCGGGCAGCCCATCAACTGAACATGGCCTGTATTCGCCCTGAAGATCCGGAACGCACCCTGCTGCAAGTTCACCACTTTGGCCTCAGGATCAGCGGATCCCAGGAGGAGCAGCTACGGGCAGGGTTGCAAATTCAACTCTCCGATGGTCGACAAGTTTAGGTGGATACAGGATGATCCCCCTCCACCGCCCGCACCTGATCGACAAAGTATTCTTCTAACGACTGTCGTTGCAAATGCAAATCCGTCACCACTGCCCCCGCCTGATTGAGGATCCCTAGCAATTCCGACAGGGATCCACCCCATTCCCCCGACCAATGGGATCCCTGCAGATGAAAATGCTGGAGGCGCTCACGGAATTGATTGACATCTCCATCGTGCCCCTGCACCCGATAGCTTTCGGTCTGCCCGAGCAATTCATCCAAAGTGCCCTGCTGCACCAATTTGCCGCCGATGATCAGGCCGACCCGGTTGCAGATCACCTCGACATCTCCCAAGATATGGCTATTGAAAAAGACGGTTTTGCCCTGTTGTTTGAGGGATAGGATAATCTCGCGCATTTGGTAGCGGCCCATCGGATCCAACCCGGACATCGGCTCATCCAAAAACACCAGCTCCGGATCGTTGATCAGGGCTTGGGCCATGCCGGTGCGTTGGAGCATCCCTTTGGAGTAGGTGCGCAGTTGTTTTTTACGGGCGGTATCGATGGAAAGCCCCACCAACTCCAGCAGTTGCGGGATCCGTTCTTGCAAAAGGCGGTCGGGCAGCCGAAACACTTTCCCCGCAAAATGTAGAAACTCCCACGCCGTTAAATAGTCGTAAAAATAGGGATTTTCCGGCAAGTACCCCACCTGCTGCTTGATGGAGCGATCCCCCAAGGGTCTGCCCAGCAAGGTACCGCTGCCGCTGGTGGGATCCACAATCCCGAGTAAACATTTGATGGTGGTGGTTTTGCCAGCCCCGTTAGGCCCCAGCAGCCCAAAGGTTTCTCCGCGTGCCACCGTCAAGGAACAATCCTTGAGGGGACTCACCACCTTGTTCATCCAAAAGCCGGTGCGATAGGTTTTGGTCAGGCCTGTAATGGCAATGGCAGGCTCGGTCTTGTGAGCCGATTCTGTTGGTGGGGCAAGGGTCTCGCTCATGGGGAGGTCAGGCTTGAGGAAGAATGGCTAGAAAAGGTAGGCCACAGCCCACCCCTTAGTTTACCCACTTGCCTTGCCCTAGCTTAGGCTTTGTCGCAGCACCTCCTGTAAAAAGGAGGCCAGTTCCCGATTGAGTTGCCCAGAACGGACATATTCGGCGTAGGTATCGGCTTCGATGGAAAGCAGTTCTTCTCGCAACTGTTCAGCGGCGTAGTCTTTGAGCAGAGGATGCTTGCTCTGCAAAGCGCTGATCTCTTCTTCCAAATCGCGGATCCCGCCTTCTACCAGCGCTTTTTGGTACTGGTAAAAATCGACTTCGACTTCAATACGGCCATCCATTTGCATCAAATGCTCCAGCACCCGTTGCAGAGCGGCGCGGCGGGCCAGCTTTTCCATATATTCCTGTTTCAGGGGTTGATCCCCCAAAAGGTCTAGTCCGACTAAGAGGGGCTTCACGGTCAGCCCCTGTACCAACAGCGTAAAGAGCACGACCCCAAAAACAGTGGCGATGATTGCTTCTCGACCGGGCAACGATTCGGGCACACTCAAGGCCAAGGCAATGGAGACCGAGCCGCGTAAGCCTCCCCACCAGAGCACCGTTTGAGCCTTCCAGCTGATCGGTTCTGCTCCAGAAGCCCCTCGGTTGGAGAGCAGCGTCACATTACAGAAACTACTGAGGCCATAAGTAGAAAGGGCACGGGAAATTACCATTGCGGTGATGGCCACCCCGATTGGGATCAAGTTCTCCCCCAAAATGCTGTACTGGATCTGATCTCCAATCAGCAAAAACACAATGGAATTCACAAAGAAAGCGAGAAATTCCCAAAATTCACTCACGATCAAACGGGTGCGGGGATTCATGCCAATTCGGGATCCAAAATTGCCCAAAATCAGCCCAGTGGTCACCACCCCAATCACGCCGGATCCCCCCAATTCTTCCACCACCAAATAGGTGCCGTAGGCAGCAATTAAAGTCAGGGATTGCTCTACTAGGGGCAGATCAAACCGTTGTGTCAAATAGGAGATGCCGAACCCGACCAGTGCCCCCATGCCGACACCAATCCCGACCACCGTAAAGACCCGCAGCACCGTCACCTGCAGATCAAAAGTTTCGATTCCCAACGGGATCCCGACCAACAGGCCAAAAGCCACCACCGCCACCCCATCGTTGAACAGACTTTCGCCTTCCATCAGAGTTTTGATGCGCTCTCCTACCCCCAGCTCTCGAAACAGGGCAATCACCGAAACCGGATCCGTGGCCGATAGGCTTGCTCCGATCAACAAAGCCAGCGACAAGGGGATCCCGGCCCACTGCGCCAACCCTAAGCCAATACCCATGACGGAGATGATCACCCCCACGACTGCAAAGAGGGTAATCGGGAACAGATCCCGGCGCAGATCCCTCCACTTCAGGTTCCAAGCCGCTTCAAACAGCAACGGCGGCAAGAAAATGGTTAGGATCAGCTCCGGCGAGAGATTCACCAAGCGCACATCCACTAGCGCCAAGGCTGCCCCGACGATCACCAGCAGCAGGGTATAGGGGATCTGCCGTACCCAGCGAAACACCTGCGGTAAGGTGGCCACACTTAGAGAGACAGTCAGCACCAGCAAAAACCGCTCCAGATTGGCTTTGATCACCTCTGATTCCAAGGCATCCAGCACCTCCGACTCCGCTAAAGTTGCCAGAGCAGTGGCTAAGACCTGAGGCGAGAAATGGCAATTGAGGTTGAAACCGGCCAACGGGATCCCGTCTAGCATGAAGCACTCGCAGTGACATTCGGGATCCAGCCTACCCAAATCTGCACGGTGCGGCTGACCTGTTGAATCTTGCCAGAAAAGTCAGCTCAAGAGGGGCTTAAGAGGAAAAAAACAGATATTTGATAAAGCCAGAGACCACACCCACTACAAGAGCAACGATTGCACCTCGACTGACGAATTCCTGTTGCTCCAACCGTTTGCCATAGCCATCCATCTTGCCGCTCAATTCAGCAATTTTGCCTTCAAGCCCAGTCTGAGCAAGGCTGATTTTGGCTTCCAGTTCAGTTCGGCTCAGGTCAATCTTGGCTTCTAACTCCTTCCGGCTCAGGTCGATCTTGGCTTCTAACTCGTTCCGGGTCAGGTTAATCTTGGCTTCTAGCTCGTTCCGGGTCAGGTCGATCTTGGCTTCTAGCTCAGTCCGAGCTAAACCGATCTCAGCCTGCAACTCCGTTTTAACTAATCGAACCTCATTCTTGAGTTCAGTAATTTGATTCTCGAACTTTCGATCAAATCCATCTAACTTTTTGTCTAAAGCCAGGATGAGATCTTTGATCTCTTGATTTGAGTCCGACATATTGATAACTGAACCTAGATGCCTTGAGTATAGCCCCGGAGAAACATCTAGATGAGCAGAGCTCAACAAACCAGACATAGATCCCTATTCTTCAAGCCTTAGCCCGTTGTCGTTGACGGTAGAGGATCCCTGTACCCAGGGCCAGAGCAATGCCGATCAACAGCCACTCTTCTGGCTCCGGTACCCCTGTGACCGTAAAGGGCGAGAACGGTTGCGTTAGGGTCTCGGTGCCGGTTTCCACCTCCCGCTCAAAGCGATCTGCGGCGGCTTCGGCCTCGGCAAGGGCTTGTCGTTGCCGGTCATTGACTAGCACCAACATCGAGGAAAAAGGCGTGACGATATCCTGTTCTTTGGCAATGGTATGGATGCGATCCAAATCGGCCAGGGTGCGCTCCGGGGTTTGGCGGCTCATGTACCGGATCCAATAGCGGGCCGCCAAGGGGGCAAAGAAGGGATCCCCTTCTTCCTCTGCTGGCTTTGTTTGGACTTCTGTCTGGGTTTCTGTTTGCACCTGCCAACGGTACCCATCCAAGACGGTGGATCCCAGGCTGAGTTGGGTTTCCAGTCGGGTCATCAGGGTTTGAAGGTTGGTATCCACGCCCCCATCGGTATCGGTGATTGCCTCCAGTACCGGGTCATCATAGGCCGCAGGCACATCTCCCAAATGCAGGATCCACAAGGGGGCCGCTAACGGGGGCAAGGGATCCCCTTGGGAACGTTCATAACTGCCGGTATCGGTCACGAGCACAACGGCATCGTAGGAGCGGCTGTTTTGCAGGCTATGAAACTGATGCAAAATCTCCTGAAGGGTCAGGGATCCGTACAGGGTCAGGGTTTGGGCCTGCAATTGCCGGATCTCTCCCAAAAAGCGGGGACTCATGCCCTCGGCAGAACTGACGTACACATCCACCTGATTTTGCGGCAAGAAAAGAGCATCCAACCACAAAAAAGTTTCCCGCAGGGATCCCCGTTGCTGCCACATGCTGTAGGAGGTATCCAAAACCAGGGCGAAATGCCGGTTTTTGGGGATCCGTTGCTCTGCAAAAGGCTGAGCCGTAAGGGTGGTCGGTGGGTCACTGGTGAGGGTGATCTGATGGGATTGGGGCTGTACCGTCCCACTGACGTAAGGGGGAAACCATGACTCGGTCAGAGAGCTAACTGGTTCGCCGTTTTGCCAACGCTCGGTTTGGCGTGTCCAGTAGATATTGCGCTGCTCCAATAGGTGCGGCAGCGGCCATCCCCCCGGCTGAGCCATGACTTGATAGGTCATCCACAGGTGCATTTGACCCGGGATCCAGCCACCGGCTCCTTGAGGATCATAGGTTCTGGGGGGAACGGGGAACGCCCGCAGACGGTATTGTTGGGGGCCCACCTGCTCCAGTAGGGCCGGATCCACCTGGCGACGCACCTCCTGGGTGTAGACCTGTTGGGCTGCTCCACGCGGGGCCACCACATGGGAGAAGCGTTGTGCCAAGTTTTCGGTTTCTCCAAGCCAGAGGCCGGTAATAACAGCACTTTCGGGCAAAGAAAAAGCGTAAAAAACCTCCTGCTGCTCCCAGGTATTGTTTTCGTACCGTTCGTGGATCTCAACTTGAGCGATATCCCCCTGAGATTGAACCGTCACCTCCTGTTTGGCCAGCCAAACCCGTTTTTGGTCGATATCCAAAAGGCCCGCCTGCACCTGATCCCTGTTGAGGGTGGCATTTAGGGCCTGACGAATGGTTTCGCTCTCGGCTTTTTGGATCGGCTCATCGAAAAATTGTTCGTAAAGCTGAGCGGCTTTGGGTTGATCCTCCAGGGATCCGTCATATAAAAAGGGTGAAAACAAGGTGTTGTGAACCGCCTGAATTTTCTCCCCGATGGGTCGGGGTAAGCGAAATATATCATGGTAAAGCTCCCGCAGATTTTGGGCTTCAGTACGGGTGCTGAGATAGCGGTAGGGAGATAGATAGGCATTTAATAAACCATCCCGAATTCGGTCAGACTGCTGGATCAGTTCCTGACGAGCTTGATCGGTGGTGGGTGGATTCTCCAGTAATGTAAAGGCATGAACTTGAGGTTGGGTTTGCAGCGTTAGAAATAGCCCCATCCACACACCCAAAACGGCAATCGATCCGGCAAAAACGCGAGGGGATCCCCATCTGATGGCAAGCTGCACTAACTTCCCCCAGCCGGAACGCAAATACAAGCTAGTCATGGCAAGGGGCAGCAGGATAAAGATCAATCCGCCTGCTCCCAAAACCAGCAACATGCTGCTGTAGATGAGCAGGAAAAAAGGCAGGGCTTTCCAGGGGGTGTATTGCAGGCTAGACACCCATTCAAACCGGAAAAAGCCGACCACCCATTCGATCACCCCTTTGACAAAGATCATGGCAATGGGAGGCACATACAGACTCAAGAGGATCCCGCCATACAGTCCGGTGGTGAGCAGCAAACTATGCCCAGTGAGTTGTAACCAACTACCCCAGCGGCCCCAGGTTTTGGTAGGCCAGGCCAAGTCCACACCATAGGCCAGCAGCGCCAACAAGAAGGTGACCACCATGAACAGGCTAGAAAGAGGCATTTGTCGAAAGACAAACAGCCGAATTAAACATAGCAAAATCAGCGGTGCCTCTAGGCCAAAAAATAGCCGCATCAATTGCCCTGGTTTTTTGAGATAGCGAATCAGTCCCCAGATCGAACACCCCACCGGCACCAGCATTAGCAGAAGAATCGTCAAGAAAAGATTGAGATTGAAATTTTCTTGCCCAATGGCAATGAGAAATGAAAATCCGATAAATGGAAGAAACCCTAGATATACCAAGGCCAGGGATCCCGCATTCCAGCTCCAGAAAATGCCGTAACAGGCCCAGTTAAACAGTCGTCGCATCCAACTGATTTTTTGAGGCTCAGGAGTAGCAGCAGTCATGATAGGGATCCCTGGGTTGCAAGTGTAGGATGGAGAAGTATTCAATAAATGAAAGGGTTAACTTACGCTAAAATTCAATATCTCTTGAGCGCCTAAAACCAGCTCTGAAAAAAATCCTAGACTGAACTGGGTCATTCGCACGAAATTGCTGAGCTTGATACCGATCGTCTATCAACTGATAGATGCTAACCGTTGGCTGCTTGGGATCCCCGATGAATCGTTTTCCATCCAAAGCTCGATAATCGACGATCCAGTATTCTCGGATCCCCATGGCTTCATAATCCTCCAGCTTGCGGGCGTAATCATCCTGCCCATTAGTACTGGCAATCTCAACCACAAGAGGAGCTGAGGATCCATATATAATCGTCGAGGCTGTTTTCCAAAGGGGTTCTTTTTGCAGGGCCTGTCGATCCAAAACGATCACGTCCGGTAGATAAGCATCTGTTGCGCTTTCTGGCTTGACACAGCAGCTTTTGGGGATGAAGTAGGGTAATGACAGCCGTTCAATTTCTCGATCCAGTTTGCGCGTAATCAAACCCGCCAATTCTTCATGATCTCCAATGGGCCGCATTTCCACTAGCTCACCATCGATCAACTCATAGCGGCTGCCATCGTTGGGATACCAGTCTAAGAATTCTTCAAAGGTTAATTTTTGGATTTGCTGGAGTTCGCGTGCCATCGGTTTTCTCAACAAAAATAGTTATGACTAAAAGACAGACTCTAATGCAGTTTGGAGCTGAAGGGCCAACGACTGAATTTCAGGTTCATTTGGAGAATAGGATCCCTCCAAAACGCCTGAGACCAAAACCCAACGGGGATCCGTTTTCTGTATTGCCCCTTGCAGTTCTGCTCCAATTCGACTGAGGAGATTATCTGTTGTCCCCTGGGCCGATTGAAACCAATAAAAGCCTGAACTGGTCACAGCAGATCCTGGGATCCCTTGCTCTAACGTTAACCAGCGGGCCTTAAGAGCAGGATTCAGCTCTACCGGGATCATCTTGACCACCCGTAAACCACTAGCCGCCCAACAGAGTTCGGGGGCATGGTGCTGTCGCCAACTGCTGCTCCCCACCAAAAGCAGGGATCCCTGCACAGTGCCGGTATCGAAGTGGGTTTTCACAACGGTTGTGCCCGCTTGTGGGCGAAAGAAGTCTTGTTCAGCAGCTGTCAAGTCCAGTGGGGTTGTCACCCAGGTGAGGGATCCCATTTGCAAAGCGTGCAGATCCAATGCCTGCGGGATCCCCACTGATGGAGGTAGCCGAAGGGATCCCAGCCAAAGCAGGGGTAAAACCAGCCATACCCCCCAGGGGGCCGATTTTGGGGAAGCCGTTGAACGGGGCCCGTTCTCAGAAGGGGCTATTTCCCCAGCGGGTACCCATTGCAAAGCCAGCCAGCTCAGCCCACAGGCCCCCACAAACCCCAACACCCCCAAGGGCACATGCAGCAGTTCCGCCAGTTGCGGCTGCGCCAGCCCATACCCCACCTCCACCAACGCCCACACCCGCAAGATATTGGCCATCATCAGGGCAACTAGGGTGAAACTGGCCACCCCTAGCCAAAGCCAGCCCATGCGCCGACCTTCCAGCCAGGTGGCCCCTAACAAAAAGCACCCGCCCACCCACAGTCCCTTCAGGCCGCTACAGGGCAGATCCACATGGGCAATGCCGTTCTCCAGCAGAATAATGTCGTGGGAAGAAATAGCGGCAACGCCCCTGGCTTTGAGCAACTGCTCCACCACCTGAGCCGTTACCAGCCGGGCCGGAAACCCCAAACCATTACCAAACGCCCCGCCAAAAGGCAGCAACACGGATATCCCCAGAGCAAAGGGTAACCCTCGCCACCACAGGGATCCAGGCAACCCCAACCCCAGCAATCCATAGAGACCCCAACTGAGTTGAAGCGACTGCCCGATGCTCTCCGGCAGGGATCCCCCCACATAGGGCACCACACCCGCTGCCAGCAACATCCCCAGGGATCCCCAGTGGCAGACCGGCTCCAGCCTCAGCCCCTTAGGCTTTGCCCCGGCCCACAGGATTACCCAGCCCAACCCCGCCAGCAGCCACAGGATTAAACTCAGCCGGGATCCCAGTTCCCCCAGCCATTCCGTCAGGGATCCCCAGTGGATGACCAACCAGGAAGCAGTCAGCACTCCCGGAACAAGCCAGCTCTTTATGGGTGTGGACGGGATCCCAGATTCTTCTGGCTCTGGGATCCCTGGCTCTGGCCTCAACACATCCACTCACTCCTCCTGCCTAGCTCGGGAAGGCTGCTTTGGGTTATAGCCTCAAGGTAGGGGATCCCGCGTGAGTCAGATCACAACCCCGTTAGATTTCTAGCTTTTGGGTAAGGGATCCCTGCGCTACTGGAATCAGGGGTTTTGGCCTCGCGCAAGACATCAGAACTGCCTCAACAGAGTAGCCAAATGGGCCAGTCATTGATGAGTTGAGGTGCTTTAGCTTGGGCCTAGCCCTGGCCAGCATGGCCCATGAGACCCAATATTCGCAGCTATTTCGTAGCTAAAGGATCCAAGGGGTTTGACATGTCTCCGTTGGCTTGTGTGACGAGGCGCTGTTCCCGTCTGGGAAGGCACCCAAGGCCATCTATGCTGTATATCCTTACAAACTGCGTATTATCCAAAATATCCTTTGGGCAAAGGAAAACCTATGATCTCATCGGTTGCCCAAAGCGTGATCTGGTGGGTACTATATGCGCATTCAGATTGCTAGCAAGAGCTGGGTGTGGGATGTCTTGCCGTTTATCCTTGCAAATTGCGGGATATACTACCGTTGCAGGTTACTCGTGCAGTTTAATCACTGGTTATGCGGCTCAAGGTTATCTGTGGGGGCGCAACCGAAAGACCATTAGTGTGACACTTAAATCACAATCAGAAAGTGCCTGGTATGGGTCACGTTTTCAAACCAAGTACAATACCAACTGTTAACGAGTATGTGTCAGGCTTATCTGCGATCGGTTCTCGTATCAATGAATCACAGCTTCGTTTATTACAAGAGCAGTATTACGCCCCAAATCGTACTGTTACAGCGACCCAACTTGCAGAGCTAATAGGCATTGAGAGCGGACGTGGCACGGTCAATCTGCTATACGGTCGGCTAGGACGGTTATTCTGCGAAGCAACAGGGTTTGAGCCAAGTCAGCGAGAAATTGGTACACATCGATGGTGGTCTGTGTGGTCTAGTGGATACGAAGAGCGTAATCCCTATCGATTTTTTTGGGAAATGCATCCAGAAGTTGCAGAAGCTCTCGAAGCTTTGGGTTGGGTTACGCCTGAACGTTCTTCATCGGTCACGTTTCCTGATGAAGTTGATGAAACTACAGTTTTCCGCGAAGGCGCAGTCTGCAAAGTTTCAGTTAATGCTTATGAACGCAGTCCTCAAGCTCGTCAAAGATGCATAGCTTACTATGGAACAAGTTGCTTTGCCTGTGGATTCAATTTTGGTCAGGTTTTCGGAGAATTAGGTGAGGGGTTTATTCACGTACACCATCTCTGTCCCATTTCTGAAATTGCCGAAGAGTACGAGGTTGATCCTGTCAAAGAGGCTCTCCTGGACTTATGGTGATCAAGGATTACTAAGGCCAGAAAGCTGCTAATAATCTGGCTCTGAAGTTAGTAATGTTGGTAAACCCATACCCTTGTCGCTTGATTACCTTGATCCGGTTGTTGA